>CAYTUT010000108.1:0-5824 GCA_964441295.1 uncultured Christensenellaceae bacterium
AATTATGCTGCTAACAATCCGGACAGACCATGGCGTAAGCTGTATTACGAAAAGAAGATAATCAGATTGTTTTTCTCCTCTCTGGCGACTACCAGACTAGTGCTTTTGCAGGGTATATCCGGTACAGGTAAAACCTCGCTTCCTGAGTGTATTGGTCACTTTTTCGACAATCCGACGACTATAGCATCTGTACAGCCTTCATGGCGTGACCGTACCGAAATATTCGGATACTTCAACGAGTTTACCAAGCGTTTTAACGAGACCGAGGTGCTGAGAGCGATGTATGACGCGACATATAACGAGGATGTATATATTACCGTCCTCGACGAGATGAACATCGCGCGTGTCGAGTACTACTTCGCAGAAATGCTGTCAATCCTCGAAATGCCCTCGCGCGAGCAGTGGGTAGTTGACCTTGTGCCGAGCGGATGGCCGAGCGACCCCAAGAATGTCATCAAAGGGCGTTTTAAGCTTCCCGAGAACATGTGGTATGTCGGTACCGCCAACAACGACGACAGTACATTCGCGATATCCGATAAAGTTTATGACCGCGGTATGCCGATAAGCATTAATACCAAGGCGGCGCCCTTTGACGCTCCGCTGACAGAGAAGATACATCTGTCTTACAAGCACCTTGAGGCAATGTTCAAGAAAGCGCAGCAGGATCACAAGGTCAGCGATGAAAACCTCGACAAGTTCGAGAAGATGGACGACTATGTTATCAAGCACTTCCGCTTAGCGTTCGGTAATCGTATCGTTAAGCAGCTCAGAGAGTTCGTACCGGTGTATGTCGCTTGCGGCGGCACTGAGATTGACGGTCTGGACTATGTGCTTTGCAACAAGATACTCAGAAAGTTCGAGAGCTTGAACCTGGCGTACATCCGTGACGAGGTTGACGATTACATACAATATCTGTCGGACAACTTCGGAGAAGAGAACATGACTGAATGTAAAGAATATTTGCTGCGCTTGAAGAAGCTGTTCTAATACTTCTTGACATAATAACTCTAATGATAGCATAAGGAAGACTTTGGAAGACTATGGCTGTTGACAAAAAACGACTCGAACAATACGTATACCATATATTTTCACTCTTAAAGCAAGAGGATTTTTATGGTACCTATATGGAGGGTATTAACAAGGGTAACAACAAGTACGAGCTTACCCAGAGATTCCAGAAAAAGAAGTTTGACCTCGACTGGATTGAGACCATTGAGGAGTGCATTGTGCCGCTGGACACAATAGTGCGTAATCCCCGTAAGTTTATCGTGGTTGAAGAGGATATAGTCGATATTTCCCTCGCGCGCTCTATTTCTACCGAATCGGTCAAGCATCTTGCGCAGCACACCAACTTGATATCGAGCGTTGATAAGAACGGCATGGTGTTGCCCAATAAGATACTCAACACCTCAAAAGAGGAAAGCTACGAGATATACGAGAACCGTTTTATTTATACGCTGCTGCTTAAGCTGCATCAGTTTATAACCCGTCGTACGGATATGATTAAGGCGGCGGGGGTCACCTCCGACACTTTCCAAATCAACATCAACAGCGAGTACTCGGTGGGCAAGAGCAATATCAAGTGCAAGCTGGAGACGCGCCTTAATATGCCTCTCGATGAGATGCTGAAGACCGATGACGAGCAGCTTACCGACGTAGAGAGAATCGCCAAAATCACCATGATAGTCAACAGCTGGATGGGCTCACCGTTTGCCAAGCAGATGGTTAGCTGCGCGCTGGTGAGACCTCCTATCGTGCGTACCAACGTTATCCTTAAAGACCCTAACTTCAAAAAAGCGCTGGTATTGTGGCAGTTTTTGGACAGTTATGGTCAACTCGGCTATGAGGTAAAGAGTATCAATGAGACGGCGGATTTGCCGCCTGCCAATCAAGATAAGTTTAACAATGTCCTCTATATCAACAATCTGCTTATAGAGTCCATAGTAAGGGAAAGGACCTCGGAGCTGGATGTTGTCGGCGAGGAAGAAGAGAAGAAGGAGAAGGTAGTCGCAGACGAATATGTGACTAAGAATATCGACGATTTTGTCCCGGACGATTTCCCTCAGCTCAAATTGTCCTTGTACGAGACCAAGCGCGTATTCACCAAGATACCGCAGGTCAACGATGTAACGCGTGAAGAGGCCGCCAAGATATCAAGGGCGCTTGACAGAGTGCTGCTGCAGTACAAGATTAACAAGGCAAAGCAGGACAGCGACGAGCAGACCAAGCTGATGTATATGCTGGAGAAGCAGGAGCAGAAAGCCAAGGTTATCGCAATGCGCGAGGCAAAAGAAGCCGAAAAGATTGCCGAGCGCAACAGAAAGCGCGCCGAGGCAGAGCACAGAAAGCAAGAGAAGCTCAGCAAGCAGCTTGAGCGCGACAGGCTTGAGCGTGAAAATGCCGAACGTATAAGAATCGAAGAAGAAGCTAACATGAAGCAGCGCCTTATTGAGGAGAGAAAGGCGGCTGAGCAGAGAATATTGGAAGAAAACGAGCGTTTGAGACGGATATACGAGTCGGAAAGGGCAAGGATTCAGCTGGAGAAGCAACAGCTCAAAGAACAGCTCGAGAGAGAAAAAAGACTTACATATATCGAGCCTGTTGAGGGCGATGCTATGCTGAAGCTGAGAAAGCGCGAGCAAGAACGCATACAGAAGCTGCGCGAGGACCAGGAAATCGCGCTGAAAGAGATGATTACCGCGCACTACAAGGATTTGGAAGCGCAGCAGAAGCAGGCCATTCTCGATATGGAACAGCTGGCAGATCTTTGCAAATACGATATATTTGACAGCGATATTACGCCCGACCTTATCATTCCCGAGGCTAGGATAGTGCCGGAGAGCATACCGCAGGAGGAGGCAAAGCCCGATGTGGAGGAGAATGCACTCCAAGAGGCGCAAGCGGATAAGAAGGAGGAGGGCAAAAAAGCCGACTCCGCAGAGAGCGCTGACCCGACTCTTGCGCGCTCCAAGATAACTCTTAGCAGTACCGCTTACGCGCCCCGCAAGGGTAAGACAGCCGCCGCATTCGACGATGACGACGAGGATATCATGATGAGCGGTATTGCGGCGCCTATTGACGCGACCGCCAAGTGGAAGACGGGGCTCGACACGACCATTACGGCGCCCAAGATTGTGAGACCTTCTGTATTGATCAAGGCGGAGGAGACCAAGACGGCGACAAGTACAACAGAAGACGACGAATGGGATTTGCCCGAGCTCGAAGAGATTCAAAAGAAGGCCGCAGAGGATGCGGAGAAAGAGGCGGCAAGGGCCGCAGAAATAGCGAAAGCATCGGTAACTGTGGGCAAAAAGATAACCGAAAAAGATGCGGCGCCCCAAGTTACAAGGACCTTTGTGCCCCGCTCTTATACCACTATCAAGGTGGATTCCACTAATCTTGACGATGTGCTGAAGGACGAGAAGGTTGCGGGCAATGTCGTCGCGCCGGAAGAGCCGAAGAAATCTTTCTTCGACAAGTTCCGCAAAGGCAAGAAATAATGACCAAAACTACCCAAAAAAGCAAAATAAGGATTTGGTTTGGCCGTATACTAGGTGTCTTGCTGGGGCTGGTGCTTGTTGCGACAGTCGCCTTGCTGGTCATGGTTTTTGTTAATATTTTTTCCGGTAAGGATAATCAGGTGTTTGGTTATCGACTGGTATATGTCCTTACGGACAGCATGAGTCCCGAATTGGAACCGCACGAAACAATTCTTGCTAAGAGTTGTACAGCGTATGATGTCGAGGTGGGCGATTACGTCATCTTTGTATCGCCGTCAGGCCCGCTCAAAGGGTATAAGATTACACATGCAGTGGTTGCTAAGCCGTATATCAATCCCGAAGACGGCGAATGGTATATTCTAACCCGCGGTATCAAGCAGGGCGCGCCGATTGATGACCCCGTGCCTGTGGGTAATGTCCTTGCAAAATATGTCCGAAAATTACCGGTAATCACCTTTGTCGTGGGTCTATTGAAGAACCCTTGGGGCTATGCGCTGTTGATTGCGGCGCCTTTGATAGCAATGCTTATCTTTCAGTTTGTCAGGATGGCTAAGGTAAGCGCAGAGAGTGAAAGCGAAGCGCCTAAGGAGGAGCAAGCGCCGCCCGTTGAGGATACCGAGGCAATTAAGGCCGAAATTGCAAGGCGTGCTGTCGAAGAGTATATCGCCGCACAGAAAGCGGCAAAACCTGACGGCAACGACGGGAAGAAAGACTCCGACGACGCTTAATCACAAGGACGAATGACAGCGCTCGTTACGCGTGCAAGCGTCTAATGTAAAAAGCAAAACAACAATAACAGCCAAAATACGAATAATAATCCTTCGCATGGCAATAATCATAGCGGAGGATTTTTTTATGAGTTTTAACCCTTTTGAACAAAAACCGATTAAGTTCGATAAAATCTATGAGGACTGGAAAGGAATGTATCCTAAGCCTTACAACAAGAACAATGTTGACCCGTACACAAAGCTTAGGATTATCCTAATGAACGGCACCGAGTATGAAGCGGTATGGCATTCGCACAACTTCTCAAGACATTGCGACAACAACGAAGCAAGGCGCGCGATAGCGCTCGTCAGGCGCAATGAGCAGCAGCAGCAAAAGATGATATCTGCGCTCAAGCCCATTGACGAGCCGATATTGGAGACCACAATAGGGTACGAGCACTTGGCTGTCGACTTAACCGCAAGTCTTGCGGCGAGAGAACCTGATAAGTATGTAAAACAGGCGCTTGATTTTGCATTGCTGGAGGATTTTGACCACCTGTACCGCTACGCTGACTTGCTGGAGATGGACAGCGGCGTAAGGGCTGAGAAGCTAATCGGAGGCTATGCCGAGATAATGCCCGGCAGACCGACAATAGCGGAGCACCGCTATCCATTGGATGACATAAAGCGTCATATTTGCTCAAAATCGGCTGATCCGCTGACAAAGCTAAATGTGGCGATAATCACGGCGGCAGAGCAGCAGACCATGAACTATTATATGAATAACGGCGCTTTCTACAACAATGATTTGGGCAGGAAGCTGTATGCCGAAATAGCCATGATAGAAGAACAGCATGTAAGCCATTACGGGAGTCTTTTGGACACCAACTGCACATGGTTTGAAGGCAATCTTATGCACGAATATACCGAGTGTTATCTGTACTATTCGTGCTATATGGACGAAACGGACTCATATATCAAAGGCATATGGGAGAGGTGCTTGATGCAGGAGATCGCGCATTTGCATAAGGCGGCGGAAATCTTGAAAAAATTCGAAAACAAGGACTGGCAAATGGTCATACCCAGCGGCGCATTCCCCGAACTTTTGGTGCTTAGGTCCAATAAGGACTATGTGCGTAACGTGCTTAAGAATACGGTCAATATTACCAGCATGCGCGAGGATTACGCCAAGGTAAAGGATTTGCCTGATGATTTTGACTTCTTCACTTATCAGGATATGGTCAACAAAAATGCTAAGGATGTGGCATCGCATGCAGTGATAAACAGCTATATCAAGCTTAACAAAAGGGACTACCGCTTTGAAGAATCACCGCATCCGGTCAAAGAACTGCGCAGTGTGACCGAGGACAATACCGAAGTGGGCAGAAGTACCGAACTGACAGAGAACGCAGTCGCGCTGTAGGTCGTCCTCAGGGAAAGTTTGGCGCTCGAAAAGCGAAAACTTTCTGTAGCTCAACATGCGTCTTTGCAAGTATTTTTACTTCGTAAAGCATAACCGGCGCCTTATGCTTTTGCACATGTAATAGTTGGCGGATGTTCGGCCTCTCCCAAATAATTTTGGGAGAGGTTTTTTATTGCGCTTTGAGGCAAATTGTG
>CAYTUT010000109.1:0-5799 GCA_964441295.1 uncultured Christensenellaceae bacterium
TAGATTAAAGGTATCCATAACTATCCTCCCGAAAATCGTTATCTATAAAAATTTATGCTCCGAGAAAATCAATTATGACACAGACTCGAACTAAAACTGCGTATTCAAGGGATTGAAGCAATTAATACGGCGGCGCAAACAAAAATCCGCGTCGATTCGCGGATAAAAGAATGGGTTGGAGTCGTCAATAGTTATTATGAGTGAAAAAGACGATTGTTGAATAGCAGTCGAAAATTCAGCAAGTACTTGATAAGTCTGCTAATTATGATTGGTCAGCAAGTAAAGTAGCGGCTCAAAATCCAGCCCCTCGCGTCTGTCGAAATCATCACGCGTATTCGCGATAGCCTTGGCTACAAAGTCGCAAGCCGTCTGGAAAGCAGAGCAAATTGAAACGCCCTTGATTATCAAACCGCCGAAGACCGCGGCAAAAATGTCTCCGGCGCCCGAGTAAGTTCCTTCCCTTGCCGGATTGCCTGTTGCCTTTGAGCCGTTGGCGTCAAGCAAAATGTTGTACACCTTCTCCGCGCCGTCAAAGCAGTGCCTTACGCCTGTTATTACCACGGCTTTTTTGCCCTCATTAAGTACGCGGAGCGCGCCGGCAACCTCTTCAAGATAGTCTGCGCTGTCACGCTTTGACAACAGCGTGTTGTAATCTATCCCGGCAAGCATACATGCCTCGGTGAGATTGGGGGTGATTATATCCGCTTTTTTTGCAAGGGCGGCTATTTCGTTGCAAAGCTCGCCGCTAAATGAGCTGTAACGCGCGCCGTCATCTCCCATAATCGGGTCGACGATTAAAAGTGTCTCCGCTTTTTTGATTGAACAATACAGCTCTATCGCGCTCTTTACCTGTTGGGCAGAGGTAAAAAATCCAGTAATAAAACCGTCTGCAGTTATTGCCAGCTTGCCCCACTCCTCGACACTTTTGTCAAAGATTTCGGGTAAATCTATTTTGTAATATGTGGAAAATGCTGTTTGGTTGGTAAGCACTGCGGTAACAACAGGCGATACCTGCAGCCCCAAACAAGAAAGGATAGGTATGCCCGCGCCAAGCGAACATCTGCCTATCCCTGAAATATCATTGATTAATGCTACTCTTTTCACTTATGCGGTGAGCTTCTCCAGTATTGCGTAGCTGATACAGCACACCAACACATTGGAAGCCTCCTCCAATTCCGCTATTGACGGGAAGGTAGGAGCAATCCTGATAAATGCATCCTGATCGTCCTGCTTCAACGGGTGAGTTGACCCGGCGGGAGTAAGCACCAGCCCCACTTTCTTGCACAGGTCAATAATGCTCTTCGCAAGACCGTCCGGCACCTTAAGGCTTATAAAGTAACCGCCCTTGGGCTTTGTCCAGCTGATGTTATCACAATCAGCAAAAGCCTCGCTGAGAATCTTGTCCACCATATCGAATTTTGGCCTGATTACTGCCGCGTGCTTCTCCATAATAGCGTGGATGTTGTCAGACGACTTCAAAAAGAGCGCGTGCGCATACTGGTTAAGCTTGTCATAGTTGATTGTCTGAATGCCAGCCAGCTTAACTGTAGCCGCAAGATTCTTCTCGCTCATTGCCATCATGGATACTCCGGCTCCGCCGAAGGTTATTTTGCTGGTTGACGCGAACATATACACTCTGTCGGCATTGTTGACCGCCTCGGCCGCTTTGAATATATTTTTGAGCTTTGGCGCATCGGGATACAGCTCGTGAACGCAATACGCATTGTCCCAAAAGATTCTGAAGTCTGCCGCGCCCGTCTTCATCGATACCAGTCTATCCACGACTTCGTCGCTGTACACCACGCCGTCAGGGTTGGCAAAGCGCGGCACGCACCATATTCCCTTGACCGCAGGGTCTTTTGCGTATTCTTCCACTAAATCCATATTGGGACCCGCGTCTGTCATGGGTATTGATATCATATCAATGCCGAACAATTCGCATATGGCAAAATGTCTGTCATAGCCGGGTACGGGGCACAAAAACTTTACTTTTGCAAGTTTGCTCCAGGGCATACTCCCCAAAATGCCGAAGCAGTAAGCTCTCGACACCATGTCATACATAAGATTGAGGCTGCTGCCGCCGCCGATGAATATCTTTTCTTTTTCGATATCAAGCAAATCGGCAAAGATTGCCTTAAGCTCGGGTATACCGTCCATTAGCCCGTAATTGCGGTAGTCGGCTCCCTTAGGTGACTTGAAAGAAGAGTTGAGAATGTCCAACAACGGCAACGCGATATCCAGCTGCTCGGCGCAAGGCTTGCCCCTGGACATATCAAGCGCCAATTTTTCTTTAGCCAGTTGGTTATACCTCTTCTTAGCTGCGCTTAATTGAGTATTGAGCTCCTCTTTTGACATCTGAAAATAATTCATAATACCTCCGCAGGTCATCTTCTTGTTTTGTCCAAAAGCAGTTTAGCATAACAACGGCCTGTTGTCAATTAGATAGGGGGTCTTCCTCGCCTTTGGTGCGTATAATAATACTTATAGGTGTCCCCTTAAAATCAAATACCTTACGCATTCCGTTCTCCAAATAGCGTTTGTAAGAGAAGTGCAACAGCTTGGAATCGTTGACAAAAAACACAAAAGTTGGCGGATTGACCGAGATTTGCGTAGAATAATAAATCTTTAGCCTCCTGCCGTTTTTGGTGGGCGGCTCATTGACCGAGATCAAATCGTTGATAACATCGTTGAGAATGCCGGTGCTGATTCGCCGCGATGAGTTCTCGTATACCAGCTCGGCCTCGCGCATAATGCGCTCCACTCTCTGCCCAGTCAAGGCGGATACGTATATCGGACAATAGTAATCCATAAATTTCAGGCTGTTGTCAAGTATCTTGTTGAATCTGTTAATTGTATGCGTGTCCTTCTCAATTGTGTCCCACTTATTCATTACAATCAGCGAGGGCTTGCCCTGCTCGTGAACATATCCCGCAATGCGCACATCCTGCTCGGTTATTTCGGTCGCGGCGTCAATAACTACAAGCACAATGTCCGCGCGCCTTATCGCTGCGAATGCCCGTACAACGCTGTAGTACTCAACATCCTCTTCCACACTGCGCTGGCGTCTAATACCCGCGGTGTCAATCAATACGTAGTCCTTGCCGTTGTAACTAAAAGGGGTGTCTATTGCGTCCCTTGTGGTACCCGCGATATCCGTTACTATTGTGCGGTCGAATCCCAACAGCTTGTTGACGAGAGAGCTTTTGCCCGCGTTGGGCTTGCCCACCACCGCTATATGAAGCGCCTCTTTGTGCTCTTCCTTCTCGGGACTGACAAAGCCGGCGACTACCTCGTCGAGCAAGTCGCCTATGCCTTTGCTGTGCTCTGCCGATAATCCGAAAGGCTCGCCCAGTCCCAGCTCATAGAATTCGTAAGCGGTGTCATCGGGGTTGTCCAGCTTGTTGACAGCGAGCACCACGGGCTTTTTGGTGTTGCGAAGATACGCGGCAATCTGATAATCGTCGGGCATAAGACCCTGCTTGCCGTCCGTAATAAAAACAATGACATCTGCAATATCCATAGCAATTTCGGCCTGCTTGCGGATATGAACCCACATTGTGTCCTCGCTGTTAATCTCCAATCCGCCCGTGTCAATCACCGTAAATGCCCTGCCGCACCACTCGGCCTCGGCATAAATGCGGTCACGGGTAACCCCCGGCATATCGTGCGAAATGCTTATCCGCTTCCCTGCTATTTTGTTGAATAATGTGGATTTGCCTACATTGGGTCTTCCCACAAGCGCTACTAAATGTTTAGCCATTTTCTTCTCCGCATAATATTTTTACAAGACTATCTCCGCCGTGCGAGATATGTATCCTGCATTCAAGTTCTTTTTCCAATTCTCCTACGCTCGTTCCGTCCAAAAACACGGTCTCGAATTCTTTAAGCATTGTTCGGGGTATTATTACATTTTTGTGTCTTAGCCTGCCTCTTAGCGCATTCGATATATCTACGCCGGTTATCAGCCCCGCTACCGTTACGCTCTCTCCGAAAAAAGTATTGGCAACGGCAACGACATCTAGCTCTACCCCGTATGCCTCACTCAGCTCAGCAGCCACGCCCGTTAAAATGGGGGCGAATGATTTACCGGTCACTAGGGTGTAACTGCCTTTAAGAGAGTTATTGTATTGCAACTCGTCGCGCAGTTCGAACAAAAACTCCGCAATCAGCCCGACACCGTTCTCAATCTGGGCAAAGGACTCATAATAGCTGTAGTCCGGGATATCCAATCCAGCAAGCAGATATAATTCGTCAGAGCACCAGACAAAGCCTAAACCGCGCTCCTTGCAGCACACCTTGTTAAATGCCTCCACCTGCCTCACTGTCCTTACCGCGCATTCGCGGCTTACCGGCTTCAACGTATACAAGTCTTGCCTAAACTTGGTCAGCCCTACGGGCACCACCGCAACACTCTCCACACCGGGGCTTATTGCGTATAGCGCTCTCATCGTCTCTTCGAGGATATCACCGTCATTGATACCCTCCATCATCACTATTTGTGTGTGCATTGCTATACCGGCAGATGCCAGCCTTTTTATGATATCAAATAAGTCTGCCGAACGCGGATTCGCGCAGATTTTTTGCTTTGTCGCTTTGTCGTAGCAATGCACGGATATGTATAGAGGAGACAACTTCAATCTGATTATCCTCTCTATATCGCTCTCTGCCGTATTGGACAAGGTAACATAGCTGCCGCTGATAAACGACAGTCTGTAATCGTCATCTTTGACATATAAGGACTTGCGCATACCCTTAGGGCACTGGTCTACAAAACAAAAGATACACTTGTTGCGGCATGGTATTACCTCTAATTCGCCATCTTCGATTACGATACCAAGAGGCGTATCGGCTCTTTTGGATATGGCAACAACGCGTTGCTCTCCCGAAGCGGACTCAACGGTGATAGTAAAGCAAGCGGCGCTGTCGTAGAACAAAAAGTCAAGCGAATCCTGATAAGGATAGCCGTCGAACGCGACAAGATATTCTCCGCGTTTTATACCGCCCTTAGAGGCGGGACTCCCTTTGCTCACATCTGTTATCTTGACCATATAACAATTATGAGCATGACAGCGCGCAAAGTCAATCATAATGCCTTACTATGTAAATACAACTGCCAACTGTTCAGTTAATTGTGAATATTAATCCGACAGCTATACATTCTAAAGTTATGATTGGAGAAGGTTTGTTATTGATTGGCGCGGCGATAATCTTGTTCGGCGGAATGAAAAGACTGCTTTTGCAGCTGGGCATACGCGACTTTGTACTGATGTTTTTCATACTGCTTGTCGTATTCGGCAACCTATTCAACTCGGTGCCCTTGTCGCCCTCTTTCGCCGTATCAATCGGCAGTCTTGTCCTTATCCTTTTGTCTTTGTATTGGCTCATCCGCAATATACGCAATACCGGCAGGTACCTGCCGCTTGTCGCGGTAGCGGTAATTGCCGTGGTCGCCTTTGTGTACCAGTATTTACTGGTCAACAACACCGAGATGAACATCTATCTGGCAATGCTGGTCGCTGTAATCGGTATAAGCGCAGTCACCGTAGTGATGGGTGCGGACGGGGTCGAAATATTTACTACCGCAATCATCGGGACAGCAATAGGCGTGAGTATTGCGGACGCAATCGGCAACTCGCAGGTTGTGTTAGGCGGCAACGAGATGTTCGCGCTAATGGTCGTTTCGGCATTTTTAGCCCTGACGGTATACTATATTTTTGGGAGATTGAGGCGGATTTCCCGAAGAAAGTATAGGGTAAATTTTGAGGCGGGCAAGGGCGCGGAGAAAGAATCTGACAAATC
>CAYTUT010000110.1:0-5736 GCA_964441295.1 uncultured Christensenellaceae bacterium
TGAAATACCATTCCAAAATTTAGGTATGGGAGAACAGAGCATTATAAAAACAGAAATAGCTTTAAATAGTAAAAAATCAATTAAATCAAACATTATACTTATAGAAGAACCTGAAAATCATTTATCCTTTTCAAAATTAAATAAACTCATTAATGAAATAATAAATAATTGCACTGATAAGCAAATAGTAATAACTACCCATAACAGTTTTGTTGCCAATAAACTAGGATTAAATAATTTAATACTTTTAAATGATCATAAAAATGCTAAACTAACTGAATTATCAGAAGATACTTATAAATATTTTAAAAAAATTGCAGGATATGATACCTTAAGGTTTTTATTGTGCAAAAAGGCAATATTAGTCGAAGGTGATTCAGATGAATTGATTGTGCAAAGAGCTTACAAAGACAAATTTGGCAAGTTACCGATAGAAGATGAAATTGATGTTATTTCGGTTGGTATGGCTTTTTTGAGATATTTAGAAATTGCTATTAAACTAAATAAAGAAGTTGTAGTTATAACTGATAATGATGGTTCAATTATATCTCTTAATGAAAAATATAAGGAGTATATTGGAAAAGATAAGATCACTATAAGTTTTGATCAAGCTATAGATACAGGGCATTTAATGATAGGGGATAAACAGTTTAACTATAATACTTTAGAACCTAAATTAGTAAGAGATAATAGTAAAGAGGTATTCGAGGAAATCTTTAATAAAACATTTAGTACTATTGATGAATTGCATATCTATATGCAGAAAAATAAAACTGAATGTGCAATTTTAATATTTGAGCATGTAAAGTCAATAAATTATCCGGATTATATTAAAGGTGCAATTTAATGGATTGTAAAAATAGATTAATAATAGCAGCTGCAGGCGCTGGAAAAACAACAACAATAATAAAAGAAGCTTTAAAAATTAAAGATTCCAATATTTTAATTACTACCTTTACAGAGTCAAATAGAGATGAAATAATTAAGAAGTTTTATGAAGAGAATAGATGTATTCCATCAAATGTAACTATAATGACATGGTTTTCATTTCTGATAAGGCATGGAGCTAAACCTTATCAGAAAAACACAATTGAAATTGATATTAAAGGTTTAGAACTAGTAAATAGTCAATCAGCATTTAGATATTTTAACGATAGATTAAAAATTAATATTTACTGGAAGGAAGATGAAAACATAATAAAGCATTATTTTAATAATAACAATCAAATATATTCAGACAAGCTAGCAAAATTTGTTGTAAGATGCAATAAGGACCATGATGGATATGTTATAAAACGATTAGAAAAAAATTTTAATTATATTTTCATCGATGAAATTCAAGATATGGCAGGAAATGATTTGGAAATAATTAAATTATTGCTTTACAGTAAAATTCAGTTATGTTTGGTTGGTGATCCGAGGCAAACTACTTATTTAACTCATAATGAGAGAAAATATGAAAAATATAGTTATGGGAAAATTAAAGAGTTTATAGAAAACGAGTGTCGTAAAAAGATATGCATTTGTGATGAGACTACTTTAAATTATACATATAGATGCAACCAAATTATAATAGATGAAGCATCGGAATTATTTCCACAATATAAAATTCCAGTATCTAATAATCTTGAGAAGACTGGGCATGATGGTATTTTTTGGGTTAAGCCTATGGACATAGCGGATTATATGAAAAAGTATGAACCTACTATAATTACCTATACAAAATTAACATCTATATTTTATAGAGACAAAGAAAAAAGATTTACTTTTGGTTTGTCAAAAGGATTAACATTTGATAGGGTAATAATATATCCTACAGATGATCAATATAAATGGTTAAAAAATCATAATGCCAAGTTAAAAGATGAAACCAGATGTAAATTATATGTTGGTATGACAAGAGCAAAATATAGTGTAGCTTTTGTAGATAAAAAATAAAATGCGTTTTATATTTGATCTTATGATATAATTTTCTTAGATACTAAAATACAGGAGATTAGAAATTGGGAGAATTAAGTAGAGAATTATACATTTTTGAGCGCAAGAGGGGAATGAAGGATAGCGAAATCAGAGCCAAATACGGTGTTAGTGATTTTGCTATGCGCAAGTATTTGAAAGAGTTTAACGTCCCTAAAGATGAATTGAACATCGAACCGGTAAGGAAAGCGAACGAAGAGGATATCGAAAGAATAAGCGTTTGCAACCCTGACTTATCGTTAAAGGGCAAGCAAGTTTATGTATACGATCTAAGCGTGAAGTGTGTAGCTTACTATGGCTATATTGTACTTGCTAAAGGTATGTATAATTGCATTGAGGTTTTTGATATCCAAGAATATCAGGAGAGGAATAAGAATTATAAAGTATTTTCTGATCTGCTTGATGTGGCTGAAAGATTTGCCTTGCAAAATGGTTATGAGGGCGTATATCTAATGGCGAACGATATAGAGACTTTGGATAATGTCTTTAGGACTGCGCAATATGAAGGCTATGTAGTTGGCAACAAAAAGCTTATTGCAAAAGTGTTTGATAAGGAAACCAATCCGATTTTAGCGGCAATTGATGAATTAAGAGCTGAACAGAAAGCTAAGAAACAGGCACAAAAGGAAGCATTAATTCTTAAGAAACAGGAAGAAAAGGAAGCTCGTAAGCAAGCAAGGATAGATGAACGATTAAGACCAATTAGGGAAAGGGAAGAGCATATAAGAAAACTTTATAACACCATGCGACGTGCTGAGGATTACGAATTCCCTACACTTAAAGATAATGTAATGATGATTGAGGGCAAGGAACGAAGACTACTTGAAACAAAAGAAGCTTATTCGGAAATCTACAAGAAAGTGTTTGCAAACAAAGATTCTATTGAACATTTAGAGCTTATTTGGAATGATTTGACCGCTGAGCAGCTATATGATTTGCGCTTTAAGGACGGGTTAAGTTATAAGGCGCTTGTTGACCTTTTTAAGGTTACTATGTATAAGGTATATAAGAAGATTACTGATTTCAGGGAGCAAACCATATTAATAGAAGCTGAAAGGTCATCAGGCAATGTTTTTCACTTACAGCCCAAGCCTTGCGGGGCTAATGCACACGGCGATATTATCGGACGCAGCATCAAGCGCGGGCATCTCTAGTTAATTGCGCGTACAGAGTTGTCGAAGTCCAGAGTCAGCGAGGCTCCGCCGAATTCGAAGACGAACTCGGATGACTTGCGGTCGGCTGTGATGTATGGACTGTCAAAGCGCCTATAGTCGAGATTAATTGCTGTGTTGTCGATTGTGAATGCCCCGTCATAGATGTTTTGCAAGGTGCGTCCGTTGGTAGTGTAGGTCAAGGTAAGGTTATTGAAAGTAAGCGAATTAGATTTTATTCGGGCACAAAATGCGGCGAAGGAGCCGTCCTCATCGGCAGAGCCCAATTCGTATATCCAAAATTGCTCTGCGCCGTACTGCACTAGATCGAATCGCTTGGTGTTGTCGCTGACATTCAGCTCCAGACTGTCAACCTGCGTCTGGTCATATGGCAGGTAGCTCAACTCACTTGCGCCGATTAGCGCGATGTAGGTGTCCGCGACTCTCCCGAAGGCATAGTTGCCGTCAAGAACGACCTCATCCATAAGTTCTTCGGGGAAGAGGGTGTGTGTGTATTGTATTGTAGGAGCAGGCGCCAAGGCTATCTTTTTACTAGGTATTTTGTATATGCTCAACAGCACATTTTTGTCCTGCACGGCATCGGGCGCCACACCGAAGCCCGCCCAATAGCCCGGAGTCTTGGCGCATTCTTTGCGGAACGGGTGCGTGGTATACACAGTAACGCCGTTGGGCAATGTGGCAAGGCTAAGCGTCTGTTGGTCGCCATAAAAGCCCGGATGATAGGACTGATTATTAGTCATCTTATAGTTATCCGTAATATACGCGTAGATGTTGCCGCGCTGTATTGCCGAGCCGTTGGTGGACGGGTTGACAGCGTCCATTAAAGCAGGCAGCAAGCCCAATAACCTGACGATAGTGATATTGACATACTTAAGGCTTGACAAAAAGTTGTTATGCCAGAGGTTGTATTCGTCCATTATCATAAGGATCGTGTCAATCACCTCGCTGTTGGATTTTGCTCCCATACCTAGCAAAAACATTAGTTGTCTGTCAGAAAGACCCAGAATATCTTCTTGGGCAAGCTCCGCTAGGTCAAGCCCATACGATGCCTTGACCTCTTTTGCGTCCTGATCCCTGCCTATATTAATAATGACTTCGGGCACTTCGTAATATGCCTCGCCCGTATCCGGATTAATGGAGGAGAGCATATCGGTTACTAGATAAGCGTGCTTGCCTTTTGCTAATGCATGGTCAACTTGACCCAGCTGCCATACATAATCGATTATTATATAGGTTGACGAACTATCGTACCCGCCTCCGTTGTTGTAGTCGTAAGAACGCCCGCTGGTACCTATGAATGTGCCGTCATAGAGGTGCGATGCGTAATCATAGAAGAGCAGGTCCATAGTTATCGCCGCCTTTGTCATCAGCTCGCTATCCGAATGGTCGCCGTATTGCAGGAGCATGGCAAGCGCTGCAAGATCCACAGGATAGTAGTTGCCCGAAAGATACTCTGAGAAGCCGTAGTCGAATCTCAGCTTCATCCATGTAATGAATCGTGTGCGCGCTATCTGTATATGCTCTAAGCCAGTCTTGCCGTCTATCGTAAATATGGCATCAGGCCAAGCTAACCCGCTAAGGTATTCGACGGCGGCGAAGAGCGCCTCATGATTCTCGCTATGGTAGCACATGCTGTCCTTACCTTGAGAGGTTATCCAAAACTTGAATCCGGTAAGAGTATCTCTCAAAGTGTCCTCAATCTCGTCAGACAGAGAGGTGAGCGCTTCGCCTCCGACAAAATAGAGCTTGAGCAAATCAATAGCGCGAAAATCGGAGCAGTCATACCGGTTATTAATATAAGTGACCGAATCGGCTATATTATCTAAGACTATGTCGGCGGTTATGGTGTCAGATGTGTATTCAATATCCGGGTGGGACAATCCGGGATTGCGAAAGACCCATATCAAATCATTAACACCATCTACATTAAGTGATTCGGCAGGCCGCCTCGGAGCATCCTTTTTTGCCAATGCGATGATTACATCAGCACCTACCCATAGTACAAGCGTGGCGATTATTGCAGCGATTGCAATAATAACATAGAAGGCTGCTCCTCTTTTTTTTGCGGGTGTTTTTTTCATGATAAATCTCCTGTTATGAGTCGTATGAAGTGTTGAATATGCGCGAAATGCCGTAATTGCCGTTGGGATAAATATTGACTATCGTGCAGCCCTGCAGCCGGTCTTCAGCCGTACCTTTTTTGCGGCTCACAATATCATACGAGGTATAGCCCGAAGACTGGCAATACACAAACCGCACACCGCGGTATATTGCTTCATAGTCATTGATATGGTCATGACCTGCAAATATGGCTTCTGTGCTGTCCGACTCGAGTATCGCTCGAAAAAGACCGCTGTTGAGTCTGGACGCGCCGACCGCCTCGCGCTTTTCGCCGTATATTACTGTGCCTTTACTATATGCGTCTTCGTATTCGGGTATCGCGATATGCAAGAAAAGCATGGATTTTGCGCTGTTGCCGTATCTTGAGCGAATCTGCTCAATACTCTCTGCATACCAGGATATTTGGTCCGGACGAATATAGTCGTATATCTTGTCATTTTCATTAAAGCCGTATGCGCGCTTGTCC
>CAYTUT010000111.1:0-5661 GCA_964441295.1 uncultured Christensenellaceae bacterium
ATAACCTCCGCTACTTTCTACCCCACCTGTTTTCGGTTGTTATCCTTCGTCCAAATTTATTGCTATTATCGGTAAATTATTTGACCTCAAAACCAAATTCCCCTGCTTCCAGTCAAGAATTTCGCCGGTGTCGCTCTCAATGTCCACCACAGGCCCTCCGAGGAGTATTACTTCAGCATATGACGCGGTGCCAAAAAGCAATTTGCTAGCCGATACCGCTTCCTTGCTGTACTCCCTCATAGTATAGCCGTTGTTGCTAATATATGTTCTTATCTCGCAAAAAATCAATTCAACCTGTCTTTTTGTATTGATTTTGCTCCAATTACCGCCTGTCAGCGCAATGCCGTTATCCACTTCCTCGTTGGAAATCACTATTATTTCCGCAACTCCGCGCAAGGGCAAAAAACTTTCTGCGAAGTAATAATGAACAGCGCTATGGAACTCCAATACGCCGTTGCCGTTATTCAAAAAATAGCAGCTTGATATCGTCTCGTACTGTATCATTATAGCTTTGCCGTTACGGGCGACCAGCAATAAATCATAACTGCTGCCTGAAGGCGTTGAACCGCTTAATACCGAAGTAAGCGGATACCCTTGCCTTTCCCCGAACTGAGTTTTTTCGATGAGGTCGACATCCACCGTGACCACGCTATCAACATCGCCAGAGATAAGCACTTCCGGAACAATCTTTTCAGGCGGAAAAAAACGCGGCTTAATGATATTACATCCCGAAAGCATTAATATTATCACAACTATTAATAGGCCGCCACATGCTTTTTTCATACCACAGCTATATATCTCCCCGAGTATATCATAGCATATTTGCGCTCTTTTTCCAATACTATCAGTAAATCTTATTGTTTTTTTAATGTGCGCGCCGTAAAAAATTACGCTAAAATGCGTATTATTCAATACAAATTGTTATATTTCTAGAATTAATTCCCCGTCTTTGCATAATTACTTCAAGCTGTTCTTCAACCGCCTTGATCAAGCTGTCTCTATCGTATGAAAAATGGCTGGCAAGGCAGGCGACAAAATAGTCCTTGCCGTCCTTATCAAGATCATAGAGCAAAGCAAAGGCAATAGCATTGGAAAGCGCGGACAGTACGCTCCCCGCCTCGGTATTTTCAAAATCTATGCCGTAAAGGGCATTGCCGCATATTATAAAATTGCGATAATTCAAGTCGGCAAGGCATCTTCCCTTGCGGCAATCACAGTACTCGCTGATAAAGCCCGCAAGCAGTCCCGCAAGCCGCGCAAGCCCTGCGCGGTCTGCTTTAAGAAAAGCATCGAGCAGCAATTCGCCCTCTATATACTCCATATATATACAGTTGTCCGCTTTCTTCAATATTTTGGGCACCCTTTTGCCTTTGAGCGCCGTCAGTTCGGCATGCTCCCTTATGCAATTATCCCTATCGGCAAAGACTTTTTTGATACAAAGACCGTCCGGTGTCTCCACAAGCGCAACACTGTTTTTTTTGGAATAAAAGTTAGTAATTATACGCTCATTCGCCGCCATATATTTTTATTACGATTTCGCCGCCTTGCTCATAGCCCTTCAATTCTGATACCACTCCCTTAACCGCATTGCCTAATATTTTCTCTACGAAAGGCACCATTGGAACGGCTTTGCCATTAATTGTCAATTCAATTTTTCCCTTGTGCAATGCGCATTCGCGATAATCGCGCTCTCCCAGTATTATAGATGACAGCATCTCTCTGCAGCTTAGACCGCACAGTCCGCAGCAGTCAGTTTCAAAATCATACATAAGAGGCGGAACCCTTGAAACAACGAGATCGGCAAGCCTCGCGGCATCGGTAAGCGCATTGATTATAGGTACACTGCCTACCTTGCCGCTGTGGCTGTTGGCATAACTACCGCTTACTGCAAGAGTCAATGGCGATACTGCCGGTGTTTCGTTCTCTTTGCAAAGCACTATCTCGGGCGCTAAGGCATCCCTAACCCCTTCCATGATAATAAAGTCCTCTTTGTAATGCTTCAAAATATCATAGATGGGGAGATGACCGGTATACATGATGTCCGTTTCGTTTTGCGCTCGCGCAGTGACCGTATCAGCGCCCGCCTCTCTGTGCCTGAATGTGTTTTTGCCGGGAGTATCTATTCTAAACGCTTCAAAATGTATTTCCTTTACCGTGCCCACCGAATACCCTCTCGAGACCAACTCCCGTATCAGCGCCTCAATAACGGTGGTTTTGCCCGTGGCGGTTAGACCGATAACTGTGAGAACCTTCATATGATTCCTCCTATAATAACTGATGTTGCAATAAATGCCGCGAGATATGCTGTCGACAGCAATATAACGACATAATCTGCGCTTCTCATTCTCAGCTCTCTAAGCATGGTGCGTTGTGGATAAGCGCGAAAAGCCCTTGCCTCCATTGCTCTTGCAAGGGCGCGGCTCTTAATTATTCCGCCGGCGACCGCCGGCGAAAAAAGATATGAATATGCTTTCAATTTCTGTCCGAATTTGAGTCTTGAGATGTCAATTCCTCTGAGCTTTAGCGCTCTAACTCTCGCTGAAAACTCCTCCCTAAACATGGGAAAAAAACTTATCGTAACTGATACCATAAAAGCAATCTCATACGGCATCCTCAGTCTTATCAGGGCATCGGTCATTCCGCGCCCTTTTTCAGTAGTCGCAATAATAGAGGCAAATATTATTATACCCATTCTCAGAGCAAACTCGGCGCCGCTGATAAGCCCTGAGGTAGTAATCAGACGGACATTAGCAATATGGATTATCGCAACGCCTGACTTAATAGTAAGACTCTGAACTATGGATATAAACAGTATCAGCGACAGCAGGGGACGCAGTCTCTTCAGTGCCGAGACAATATCCGCCCGCAAAACAATATCGACAAGCACCGCTGTCCCCAATAGGGCAGATAGATATACCAAGTCCTTAGCAAAGACGGCAAGCGAGGTCAGCACCGCTATAATCAACAGTTTTACTCTCGGATCAAGCCTCATAGAGCGCTCCTTTGTCTAATACCAATGTCGTGAGCGGGCAAAGCAACCCTCTCAACTCGTCGTCATGCGTTATTACTATCACTCCTCCGCCGTCACGCATGTAACTATTGATGACCTCTATCAAAAAAGCTTTGCCTTCCTTATCCAAAGATGTCGTAGGCTCATCAAGTATCAAAAAATCCGTCTTTCTAATCAGCACGGTAGAGAGCGCAAGACGCTGTTTTTCTCCCCCTGAAAGCAGTAACGGGAAGCTGTCCTTAAGGCTAATCAGATTGAATCTCTCAAGGATGCCAAGGATTTTTTGCTCGATTACCCCGTCAAAGCTGTTAGTGAGAATATACGGAAAGGCAAGCTCCTCAAATACCGTATTGCCAAACAGCTGCATGTCCGTATTCTGAAAGAGGTAGCCGATACGCGAAGCGATTTGCGCCGCATTCATCCTCGAAATATCCAGTCCGTCAAACCTTATTGCGCCTCTTTTGGCTTTCAAAAGACCTGTCATCAACATAGACAAGGTCGTCTTGCCCGCGCCGTTTTTGCCTGATAATATATAAGCGTTGCCCCCGCGGAAGGTATAGCTGGCATTGTCAAGGACAACGCTGTCTTTTTTGTAAGAAAAATGCAGATTGCTTACTTCGATGTTCATACTGAGACTCCGCCAAGGATGATTTTTCTTGAACAGAGCGAGATTTCTGCCGCGCTGTGCGTTACAATGAGTACCGCGCCTTCCTTTGAATACTCATGGATACAGCGCAGTATCCTTTCTCTGCTGTCCCTTTCTATACTTGAGGTTATCTCGTCCGCAACAAGTACTTTGGGACGCATGGCAAGTACCGAGGCTATCGCAACAAGCTGTTTTTCACCGCCGGAGAGCGAATTAATCTTCCTGTATCGCAGATTGTCAATACCGCAAATTTTCAAGGCATATTCAATTCTTTTTTGGATTTCTTTTCTATCAAGACAAAGATTTTCGGGAGCGAATGCGAGTTCATCCTCCACCGTCGGCGAAAAAAGCTGGGTGTCAGGATCTTGAAAAATTATACCGATGAGCTGTGATTTTTGCGCTCTGCTGAGAGTACTGATATCCTTTTCTTCGAGTAAGACTCTGCCACAACAAATCGCGCTTTGACCAAGCAACCCCGCAAGAGCAAGACATAATGTGGTTTTGCCCGAGCCGTTTTTGCCGGTTATTGCAACAATCTCACCGATATCGACTTCAAGCGATATATTTTTTATTACCTCTCTCTGTCCGTAGCTGACAGACAGCGCCTCTGTTCTTAAAATCATACAATATTGATTTCTACCAGCATTTTTACACGAAATTGGCTGAAAGCATCTTTTGCCCTTATCGCGACATACGGCCCGCCATCGTCTATCTTGCCGGACGCGTCAATGCCGGAAGGGAACAATTCTCCCTCAACCATGTTGGCAATATACACATTGTCTTCCTCCATTACCTGTTGTATCGTGTACACCCCGGGATAGCCGTCTGCCGCCATAAGCTGTACTTCTTGATACGACTCTATATCAACGCCAAGAGCGAGCAGCAAATCCCTTAACAGTATTCCCGAATAGCTTTTTTGAAGAGCATCCTCTCCTTTTGGCTTAAAATTTGCCTGAAATATTACAGGAGAGGTCAATTCTGCGAGCTCATCATAGGTATACTCGCCTATCAAAACTCCGTCTTTGCATATTCTTATCTTCGCCTGCTCGTAGTTTTGACGGTTTTGAGCGTTGTTTTTCAAAACTATCCCGAGCGTTGTCCCAAAAGCCGCGGCAACCAGTAAAACAACAATTAATGCCGCCAAAGTAGATTTTTTTATCGCAAGTTTTTTCATGAATTTCGTTCTCCATTTCTTGTATTTGATTAACTTTGCGGAGGCTGCTTATCTGCCGACAACAGCTCCTGCATTCTTATTACGCGCTGATAAACCAAGTATCCCACAAATCCCCCGACCGCACCCGATACCGCTGCCGATAAAAGAGTAAAAAGAAATGGCAGGAGGGACAATCTGAAAAACAGTAAATTGCTTGCAAAAGTGCCGGTAACATTGGCAAGCATTGTGCCTATTACAAAATGCAACGCATTGTATTTTTCGGCGCTGGCAAATAAAAAAACCGCCTCGACTGCTAGTGCAGGCGCAAGATATGTGACTAAGCCCATAATGCCGTGACTGCCCGGTATGCCGGTGATTAACAAAACCAGCGCTTGCACCAGCGCCAGCAAAAGCGCAGACCCTCTTTTTTTGACCAATGCTATAACCAAAGCCAGCCAAATCATATAGAAGCCTCCGGCAAGCGCGCCGCCAGGTATTCCCAATGGACCTGTAATCATACGCACAAGCGTGCCCGCCACCGCTTTTACGGCAATAGTTAATGCCGACAGCATCGCAATTAAAATGAGGTCAGTAATGGTATATTTTTGCAAAAAAGTTTTCTTCTCCATACTCTCCCTAACAACAAAAGACCTTCCGCCACGGCGAAAGGTTGAACAAAAAAACTATTAGCAACCTTTTCGCAAACGGAAGGCGCGAGAATTTCTCCTCGCACCCTATCGGTTCAGTCTCATAGCGTAGCCTTAGATAACTGAACTCGGTTATCTGATTTATTTTAGCACAATTTTGGCAATCCGTCAATAATGAGTTGCTCAATAATGCAAAACAGCCCTC
>CAYTUT010000112.1:0-5643 GCA_964441295.1 uncultured Christensenellaceae bacterium
GGGATATTGTCGAGATTATCAAGGACTTTGTGAGCAAATATTCCATACAGTACGCGGCAAAAGGACTAAATATCAAGACAGATTACAAGGTCAACAAGCTTTTCGCCAATATTGACAAAGAGCAATTTGTGCGGATTATGCAGAATATCTTGGACAACAGTGTCAAGTATAAGGTCAGAGATATCGCACAGGCTACGATTACGGTATTTGAGAATAACGAGAATGCTGTTATAATTATCGCCGATGACGGCGAGGGTGTAGAGGACTACGAAACAGAGTATATATTCGAAAGCTATTATCGCGGAGACCCTTCCCGTACCAATCCGATATCCGGCAGCGGGCTGGGATTGTCCATAGTCAAAAGCATAGTCGCCGCGCATAAGGGCGAGGTCATCGCTTATAACGATAACGGGCTCGCGATAAGAATAAGCATACCCCAAAGGAGGAGTCGTAAATGAAAAGGATTTTAGTAATTGAAGATGAAGTAAGCATTGCCGAAATGCAAAGGGATTACCTCGAGCTTGAGGGCTATATCGTAGAGATAGAGAACAACGGGCTGAAAGGGTACCAGCGCGCGGAGAATGAGAATTTCGATATGCTTATCATCGATATTATGCTGCCCGACATGGATGGCTTTGAGATATGCAGAAAAATACGCAAGCAGAAAGATACTCCGATACTTATGGTGACGGCGAAGACAGCCAGCATTGATAAGATAAGAGGCCTGGGGATAGGGGCGGATGACTATATAACAAAGCCCTTTGACCCTGCCGAATTGGTCGCAAGGGTCAAGGCGCATTTGACAAGATATACAAGAGTAAAGGGCAATAACGGCGAAAAGGGTGTGGAGATTGCATACAAAGACCTCAAGATTCAGCCGCTGTCCAGAAGAGTTTTTTTCAAAGAGGAGGAGGTATTCCTTACCGCTAAAGAATTCGATTTGCTCTACTTTCTTGCGTCCAATCCCAACAGAGTGTTCAGCAAGGACCAAATTTTTAACAAAGTGTGGGGGCTTCAGTCTCTTGGCGATGCGGGTACGGTCGTAGTGCATTTGACGCACATCAGGGAAAAAATCCCAATGTATTATATCGAAACGGTTAGAGGAGTCGGCTATCGCTTCAGCATGCAGGACGACGGCGGCAGAGATAATTATTAATGTTTAGCAAAAGATATTGACATTATGCATCAAATGTGACAATATCTACAGACAGCGGAGGATACAGAGATGCCCATAGATTTTAAGGTTGATGTTCTATATTATGTGCTAAGGATATTCCTTGCCGCATTATGCGGGTTTGTCATAGGCTATGAGCGCAAGACGAAGTCAAAGGAAGCCGGAGTAAGAACGCATACTATTGTGGCGATGAGCGCTGCATTGATGATGGTGATTTCCAAATACGGATTCGGAGACATGGCAAGTTCGAATTTTGACGGCTCGCGCGTTGCAGCTCAGATCATAACCGGTATCGGCTTTTTAGGAGCCGGTATGATATTCTATAGAAGGGATGTTCTGCATGGCCTAACAACAGCGGCAGGCGTGTGGGGCACTGCGGCGATAGGTATGGCATTCGGAGCAGGCATGTATGTGATAGGCATAGCCAGCACAATATTGCTTACAGGCTTCCAGATAGTGCTTCATCTGCCCATTAAATGGCTCAAAGGCAGGACTTACACCACTCTGAAAGTGATGGCAGTTATTGACGAACCTGACAAAATACCTTTAATTAAGCAGATTTTTAAGGTGGAGAAGTTCTTGAAGTACAAATCAACCTACAGTGACGGCGAAATGAGCGCCGACATAGAGCTTAACACCACGCGCGTTTTTTTGGCGGACGAAATATACAGGATATTGATAGAATATCCATTCATCAAGTGTATCGAAAAGACGGACGAAGTATAATCCTCATTTGGCTTATTTATGCGCAAAACAGGCTGCCGCTTATCCCGGTAGTCTGTTTTAATCTATAGTAAAAATTTGAAAGCCAGCAAAAAGGTGTTAATTACAGCCAAAAACATGGACGCAATGGTGGAAAATATTGCGCTGGTGATTATCTTTATTGCTATAAGCATTAGTTATCCCCCTAACAGGTTATTTCCAAAAAGTCACATAATCAAGAAGTGCCTTAAATGTCTCGATATGCAGTTCTTCATCTAATATTATTCTTTGGATGACCTCTTTAATACTGTCATTATTGAGTCTTAATATTGTTCGCTTATAATTTGCTATTGCTTCCTGCTCCGCTTTTATGTCGTGTATAAGCATATCTCTAATGTTCTTCGTATAGTTTATGTAACTGCCACTCCACCAACCGTTTTTTGAGTAAATCGCGGGAGTGCCGCCAAGCTGCGCTATCATAATACCGAGTTTTTCGTGGTGTATCATTTCAGCTATTGCAATATGTTCGATAATATCGGCTATGGTTTCATCCATCTGATCAATGATATAAACTTGATACACGTATGTAAGTATTGCGGTCGTCTCGCTTTCCTTAGAAGCGTAGTCCTCTTGAAGCAGCATTGCATCACGCAAGTCGGGGCGGGTGATAATTGCTTCGGGCCAAGGAACGTCGCTTTTTGTCAATAATTTTGTTAAATCCATAATTACACCTCTTTTCTTTTTTTAGTATATGAAAATGAACGCTATTAAGTGAAAATTACCTTGCTAAACTATACTTAAAGATGATATAATATACTAAGTTTATTGAGAGGTGCGGATATGACTTTTAAGCAAAGTAAGGCTATATTTATTTTTCCGTTACTGTTGCTTTTTGTTTTTTTATTCTTTATAGCTCCTCAGCCTGATACGGCATTAGCCGTAGATTCTGCCGTTATTGATTTTTATGTTTCCAATCGCACGCAAAGCTACGGCAACTTATATGACATCAACGCTACGGTGATTACAGAGGGTCCCAATCAGGGCAAGCTTCAATACAGGGGCGTGATTGTGGATAATACAAGGTTTGAGATTAATGCCGGGGGAGATTATTATCTTGTTTATGAGCCTTATGGTATTGTAACGGGCGGTGTAATGACCAAGCTGACCGATTCTAGCGGACGCTTTACCGCTGCTCCGGGCGCATATACGCTCAGCGGTCATAACTCATACTACACGACTCACGATTATGCCGATATATATGACCAGTACGGACAAAAGGCGTATGATAAAGTCAAGTTTACCAACAATCCGTTCTATACAGTGACCGCAAGAGCGGTTACTGTCAATGTGGACACGACCGACGGCATGCTGCGCTATTACGGCGGGCCTGCTATACCGCTCAATTATGTCATAACCAGCGGCAACATGGTCAACGATGACGAGCTGAGTGTAACATTTTCGTCCGACGGCAATAGTCAGGATGCGGCAGTAGGCGAGTATGATATACTGCTTGACAGCTTCTCGGTCGCTAACGGCACGGATAACAAGACCTCATACTATTCCGTTACATATTCGGTTAATCGCCCCAAACTCAATGTGGAGAAGTATGTTATCGTTGCCAACGGCGTAGGGGATATTTTTGACGCTTATCGCTATGACGGCGATCATTCTGCCGCGCTCAACAGCGTATATGAGGAGATTGAAGGTATTAACGGTGAGACTGTAAGGATATACTTTACACTGGACGAAGACCACATTACCCGCGTCAAGGGAGCGTTGCCCGTGAGCGCGGAGGGCGAGGGTTACCCGACTATTGTGAATGTTAACAGAATACTGGTCTACTGCGAGGAGGGATCGCTAGTTGACAGTCAAGACAATTACGAAATAGACGCTACCGCCAACGATACCCGTTTGATAGTGATAATGCGCGACATTGTTCTTTATTCCGGAGAGGGAGAACCGGACGAGGACGGAGTTTTTATCGATACGCAATATATAAGCGAAACATACGGTTATATATTTGACGAGGTGTTCGAGCGGACTCTTGAGGTATACGGCGAGCAGATTGTTTTCGAGTTTAGTTTTGAAAGTTATATTGAGATGCCCGATGCAGGAACATATCCTTTGACGCTTGTCAGCGCCGTCAATCCTTGGTACACTATTGCGCTTGATGAGAGCTTTTGTTTTGTAATACATAAGTATACTCTCAGATTGTCCGATTATATGGAGGGAGCGGGACAGCTTAAGTACATTAATGTTCCGTACGGAATGGGGCTCGAGGAGTACAGCGATACGGTTGACGTCGAAGAAGGGTTTAGCAGCGTGCATTTTACTTTATTCAGCGGTGTGACTGACAGAAGTTTTCCCGGAGAGCATAGTATTACGGGATACCTTGATAGCAACAATTTTATAATAGATTACAGCAATATTGTTATATTGGTCGGGCGAAAGCCCCTTACCGTTTCTTTGGTGGCGCCAAGACCTGCAGGGGTGCAGTATGGGGACAGCTACGATTTTGTCCTGATAGGCGTAATTGATGATTGGGAGGCTGTAATGTCTACTTCGTACAGCGTGGGCGCGGTGTACAATCCCGCCAATGCTGCCAGTGGATTGCCGGTCAATGCGGGCGCGTACAAAGTCAGGTGCGCTATCGATAACGAGGCGCTCTCCTTCTATTCATTGGGTGATAACGGATATGTGGATTTGTCCTTCAATATCGCAAAGAGAAATATCGTGGTCCGTTATGACCTTAATTATTCGACCAAAGAATATAATACCGAACTGTCGATAGCCGAATTGGGCGCGTTGAGCAATCATTACGAGGGCAATCCATCGGAGCCGGGATTGATTAACGGCGATGAGCTTAGCGGAAGCGTCACGTGCGCCGGATTACCAAAGACCGTGGCCGCGGGCGCGTATGTGGTCAATGTGTCCAGCCTTAGCAATAGTAATTACAATATTGTGGGAGGAGTAAGGGTATACTATGCTTCAACCGAAACTCCATCTTTGACAGTGACCAAACTGCGTGCGCAGAATCTTCCTGTATTTACTGCAAGCATTGCCTCCTTCGACTCAACAAGCGTTACGCTCAACAATATATCCATTAACGGGGTTGCAGTAGGCGCCTTTGCAGTGAGCGCAGACGGCGGCGCAACCTATAGTGCATACAAGACGGGCAATACCTTTACAGGACTTGCGCAAGGGAAGAAGTATTATTTCAAGGTAAGGATTAGAAGCGATGCCAATATCGAGCAAGGGCCGGAGAGCGCGCCCATAAGCCAGATAACCCCCATTATTACCCCCACAGTCAAAAACACCAGTTACAGCAAGGATTCGATATCGATCGAACTCAATACATACTCCTCTGCGCTCATTACATACACATATCAATATCGTATCGGCAACAACGCCTGGGTAGCTACTTCTACATTCTCTGACCTTGATCCCGGTACAAGATATCAGATTAGATATAAGTGTACCAGCGCAGATGGCGCGGAAAGCGCCGCGGGGAGCGTATATGTATGGACGCAAAGCGCCGCGCCTGTAGTGGAGCTTGATGAGCTTGATTTGGTCATCGAGGCGGACAGTATCATCATTGACGGGCTTGATAATATTTATGAGTACCGCATAGGCGCTCAAGTAACAGACGGAGACGACATTGAGTTTTCGGATTGGGTAAGCAGTGTTAATTTTACAGATTTGAGCCAGCTTACGGTTTATGTAATTGAAATGAGGGTTAAGGCGTCGCAAGCCAACGGCAACATTTC
>CAYTUT010000113.1:0-5594 GCA_964441295.1 uncultured Christensenellaceae bacterium
CCTCAGTTACAGTGATCATTACATGCGCCGTCGAATTGGTCAGCCTGTCTTTTGAATCTCCCGCAATACCGCCAACTCTAACACCCAAGCAATTAACAATAGAGATAACCGCGACCACATCAGCATCCGAAATGGTACCGTTGAAGAACACACCCACAAGACCTCCGACGCTCAAATTGGTAAGATTGGACTCTACGGTGATCGTGAGCGCGCTGCCTTCTCCTAAATATGTTTTGACATTTTGCATACTGCCGTACATCTGACCGACAATGCCGCCCACATAGCGTCCGCCGGTAATATCAATGACACCGGTAACCGTACAGTCTTGTATCTTGCTCAATCTGTTGGCGCCCGCGATGCCGCCGATGTAATCGGTATTGGCCGCGCAAACACCGGTAATGCTAATGTTTTCAAGGATTACGCCCTCAATATGCGCTCCGTAGACAGAGCCGAACAATCCCGCCGTAATATATGTTACGGTTGACATATCCATAGTGAGATTAATTATTCTATAAGGATTGCCTGCGCTGTCCTTACCGCCGAAGAACATGCCCTTGAAAGCATTGTCATACTTCAAGTCGTTGCCGACCTGCTCGGCGTAGCCGATAGGTTCCCAGTTAATACCCGAGAGGTCAATATCTGCGACCAAAACATAATAGCCGCTGAGATTATCGCGTATGCCGCTCAGCTCGTCTTCGTCAGAGATTGTTGCCGGCACATTGAACACAACTTCGCGTGTTACTGCGCTAGCGCCGCTTCCGTAAGTGATTTTGACAGTGAAGGCAAAGTTGGAGTGCCCTGAGAACACATCAATATTGCCGTCTGAAGATACCTGAACCTTATTGCTTGACGCGTCCAAAATTTGATATGTTATCGCCTTGCTCGCAACTGCCGTAAAGGGCTCGAATCCGAGATTGATCTTGGTACGCACCTCGGGGAATACAACCAGAGGATCGTTAAGCACGTTGATTTCTTCCACATCCTCAACAATAACTTTGACAGTAAGCAGCGGGCTATCGACACCGTCTGCGGTTGCCTTAATGGTCACATAGCCTGCCTTATACGCAATGAATATTCCATTATTGATAATGTTAACTCCGTTGCTTGCCGTATATTGCACACCTGTGTAATATTGAACGCCCTGGTAGCGCTCGGAGATGACTGTATACGTAACATCAGGATATACCGCGGGGTCATCGCCGCCCGGCAATACCGATGCGGTAAGCTGCATTTGACCGCTCTTAACATTGAATTCGTCGGGGGAAGTTATTGTAACACTCGTCACCCTTGCGCCCCACTTGGCATAGTAGTTTTTTACACCGTGGTTATTGATGCCGATTGCGCTTACCGGGCTGCCGGAATATTCAAGATTGTCATACCAGCCCATAAAATGGTAGCCTTCGCGGGACGCTCCAGTCCACAAAACAAGCGATGTGGTCGTTACTGTGTAAGTGTCCACTCTCGAGAATGCGGTATCAGCATTGGAATAGTAGTTGACATTATAGACCGTAGGAGTCCACTTTGCATACAAAACAAGCGCTTTTGTCGCTGTGGTCACATTGGTATTGGGCGCGATATTCGTCCTTAGTGTGTTGGCGGCAAAGTTTGCCGCGGTGTACCAGCCGGAGAAGTCATACGCCAGTCTAGTAGGCACAGGCAATTCGGCGAGGCCGTTCTCTTTGACGAACCTATCAACAGCGTCAGACGGCAATTCGCCCTCGTTGAGCACATATGACAAATAGAATATATTACTCTCGGTTATCTCGTAATCAACATCGATACGGTAATCCACAGTGCCGCCGGTATGCCTGTATGTGATTCGCATTGTGTATTGACCCGGCGTCGTTGCGCTGAAACCGCTTATCATCGCTGTAGTTACTGCAATATTGTTGCTGATAATTGCGCCATAGTAATCTCTCACAGTAAGCTTGGCTGTAGCAACGGCTGGAGCCGTTGTGCCTTGCTGATACCTGTTTTCGAACCCGTCATTGAGGCTTACCGTAAGCTTTGGCTCCCATTTTGCATAGAAAGTATAGTTTTGAGGAGCGCTTGCCGAAACAGTTGCGCGCTTCGACGCGGCCGAATACGACTGGTCAGAATACCAACCCGCAAAGGTTAAAGACTCCGGCTCAACATCAAAATCTCCCTGCTCTATGCCGTCCGTGCTTATCTCATCAAGCGAAATCACACCGCTTTCCACCGTGTATGTAATGGGGCTGAGCGTAAGGTATTGCGCTTCAAAATTTATGGTATAGGTAATCGGAATCCACTTCGCGTAGAGCGTAACATCATTTTGTAGACCTACGGATATAGAGGTCACTAAGCTGCTAGGCGCAAGACTTATATTATTGAACCAACCTGCAAATTGATAGTACTGCCTTTCGGGAGTTGCAAGACTTGCCAAGCCCTCTACCGAATTGAATCTCAGCGGAATCTCGTCCTCCTCGTCAAAATCCCCTCCGCCAAGGTTGTATGTAATGAAGAATGTGGTGTCTGAGATAACCTCATAGCCGTGCTCTACCTCATAATCAGTAGCGTAAACTACCCGCATAGTCAACAGTCCCACCGCAGTCGTTGCAAAATCCTTGACCATCTCGGGCGTGATATCTATCTCTACAATGACAGCGGGCTCCGGCTCTTCCTCCTCATCTTCGGGAGGAGTAGTCTTCAAGGTAATCAAAAGCTTCGCTGACTCATAATTAATGTTCTCACCGATACGGAATATCGAAGGTATACTGCCCTCCTTGAGAGCCAGTGACGCAATCTGGTCAAGCGCTACTGGCAACACTATCTCGTCACCGCCGCCATTATCGTCACCCGGGTCCTCGCCCTCGGGCTTGCACGCTGCAAAAACAAATATGCTTACAGCAACCATAAGCACAACCAACAAAGCGAGTAGCAATTTGTTTTTATACATAAAGTGACCTCCGAATCTTTTTGATGTACATATAACTATGGGTTTTGAAGAGTACGCTTCGCAGCAGAATTGTCTGCAAAACCCTGCAAAATTACCGACTGTACATAATATTAAATTTTACACTATTAATATATATATAGTCAATAACATTATGAAATCTTAATTTTGACCGAGATACTCAATCGGCAGAAAGTAAAAACACAAAACAGTATGCGGCAAGGACTATTGCGCCCACCGCTTTTTTAATGGACTTGGGCATTAAAGTGTAATCAGAAAATATAATTATCCCGCAATAATACGGGATAAATGCCGCAATCGGCACTCCCGCGCTTACTAATGCTCCTTCAACGTCAGACGTTTTTTTTACAAAATCCAGCGCAAAGCTGCCGATTACTTTGACAAATGCGCCAAAAATAGCAATAAATGGCAACGCAAAAACGCAAAAAATGTGCACCAATAACAAAACATACGACATAGTAGCCAAAGGTATTATTATTAAATTGACAGGAAGTGTCAGCAAAGAGAATTTGCCAAAGAACAATAGTACGAAGGGCAGAATAGAGATGTTGACTGCAAGATTAATAGCAATCGCTTTGCCAAAAAACTTGAGCTTTTTGAATGTCGCCTGCAGGGGCGGATACAGAAGTACTATGCCGTAAACCGCCGAAAAGCTTAGCAAAAAGCTTACATCAAAAAGCCAAAACGGCTTGACGCAAAGCAACATCAAAGCAGTTATCGAGACCGTGGTCAAAGCATCGTTACGCATACCGGCGGCCTTTGCCAAGAGCATAATGACAACCATAATCGAGGCTCTAATCACCGAAGGCGAGAATGCTGCGACATAGGCATAAAACACAAGTATGAGCGAACAGAGAATGAGTATTGTCCCGCTGCGCGCTCTTAATCTGCTCAACAGCCATATTACTATGCCCGAAAGCACTCCGACATGCAACCCTGATACGGCAAAAACATGGGCGGCGCCCGCATTTTGAAAACTAAGCTTGTCATATGGATACAAATAGCTCTTATCACCGAAAAGCATGGAATATGAGAATCCGGCTACGCGCTCACCGAGAGTTTCTTTGAGCTTATGATAAACTTCCGAGCGAATTTTCTCAGTGTTTTTGGGCAGGAAGTTTTGCCCTTTTCCCAGAGAATCAACTCTGATGCGGTAATATATCCCATCGTTGAACATGGAAAAAGAGTATGAGTCCTCGAAATCAAGCCCCTGCAAGATTAAATCGCCCTGTATGACAACCTCATCGCCTATGACAAAACCGATATCCTCCTGATCGTTGTCAAAATACGCTTCGCCTTTGAGCATTTCGCCGTCTGCGACTATGCTGTCTACATATATCCGTTTGATAGTTGATTCGTAGCCTTCCGCGCCGAACCCGTAGGTTATGCCCTTGACTCTTGCAGATATGGCGACTGCCGTGTGTCCTGCGGCTGAATCGATATAGCTTTGGTAGGTAGCTGCAGCGCTTAATCCGCCGCAAAACACCGCCGCCGCAAAAGCTATGAGCACACCTCTTTTTATATCTGTCAAAAACAGCATAACTGCAAAAAGCGTCCCTGCCAAGATGATGACAACGGACGCTTTCAGAAAGTCTGTGCGGGTTACCGAAATGATGCCCATAACCAGCCCAAAAAGAATGAGCGGTACAGGACGAAAATTAAAAATCATCAACTTTGAGCGAAGTTTTTCCGGCATTTGTGCTTAACCTTACAATTTCTCTTTTGTGTGCGGACATAACACAGAGCGCTTCCAATATTTACACTGGCGACTCCTCTATCTGGGGAGTTTTGAAATAGAATTTCAGACCCTTTTCCCATCTTGCAATTTTTTCCTCATTGTATTCCTTGGGGATATTCATTGCTTTGCGGTATGCCTCCTGCGATTTCACAACGACATCCACTAGACGGAAGAACAGCACGGGATGGATGAAAAGGTATTTCAGCTTTTGCATAGCGCTCTTAAAATCCACCTTAACCATCTCGCCGATTGACGCCCTCTTCATATCGTCATGGCTTAATAGTCCGCGTTCGAAAAGATATACTATGTCCTTATCCGCCGCCTTGAGCATCCATCTCTTGATTACATCGACCGCGCAGTGCTTTGCTCCGCACTCGCGGAAGAATCTTACCTGATAGCGCCACAAATTTTCCACAGAAAGCTCGGGGTTTTCGGATAATACCTCGAAAAGTATCTGTGCGGCAAGCATAGAGCTTGCAATGCCCGAGCCAAGCATCGGGATAGTCATGAAAGCGGCGTCGCCCATTGCCAAATAGCCTTCTCCGACCATACGGGTGAGCGGATATCTTACCGGGATACACGCTACCTGACCGCCCCTTACCACATTAGAACCGATTATTGGGTTGTCCTCGCGGAGCGCTTTCATTGCCTTGTTAATGTCATATTCGTTGAGCACGCCGAGTCTGCCCACCAGCACATTGATGAGCCCGGAAGGGTCTTGAATGCACCAGGAAATACCGCATTCTCCTATATGCTTGAGATAAGCCTTATTGGTATCGGTAACCTCTGCGCCCTCGTTAGCGTCAAAAAACGCTCTGTAAGCATAGAACAGCTCGTTAACAGAAGCCTTCTTCTGTATGCCGTATGACAGCGGAAGACTCTTTCTCAAGTTCGACTTTGCCCCGCAGCTGTCAATAACGA
>CAYTUT010000114.1:0-5553 GCA_964441295.1 uncultured Christensenellaceae bacterium
GATTGATCACCGAGAAGGACGCCAGAACGCGCCGCCTCAGAATATCCCGTGAGGCTGATTTTTACGGTTCCATGGACGGAGCCAGCAAGGTTGTGCGTGGCGACGCCATCGCAGGTATCCTTATCCAGATGGTTTACCTCTTTGAGTTTTTATATAATATAATATGAATATTTTATTCTAATCGTTAAGCTTTAATCAAAATAACTCGAACCCATACTCGGCACAATAATGAGCTTATGCTTTGTCGTTGTGATAATGGCAGCTGTCTTCATGAACTGATAAGACCAATCGCCCATTTTATTTACGGACAGCATCACAAAGATAACAGCCGACATTTACGCCCATATGATACAATAAAGCGACAGAGCAGCTGCGGACAAATTAGGCGAAATACCGGGGTAATATATATAAGGATATAGGATAGCTGAGTGGCGAGGGTAAAATGCTATGATACCTCCAAAGTTTTTACTACTTATATTTGTAGTGTCTACTTTAGAGGTATCATAGCAGTTAAACTTAGCCACTCTTTTTTATGCCTTATTTGTGACTTTCATCTTTGCAAGATATAAAACCTACAAATGATATTCAAAGCATATGGCAGTAGTATCCATATTGGGTAGAGATGAGTTGACTAAAAGTTTTATGCCTTTTCACTAATTATATCTTGCAGATAAAGCTTTGCTTATATTAAGAGTTTACACTATAGAATAAAAATGATATAATAATGAGCATATTGCGTTCCAACAGACCAATCACGTTGAGACGGTAGTATTGATAACAAGGGTGGATTGACGAGTGTTAAAAAACCTTATATATCAAGGCTTTTGGCACATATGGGTATGAAACCCATTATGTAAAATCGTAAAAATATCGCTCCGTGGGAACAAGTCCATAAAGGCAGTATTTAATAGTCAAATGGTCAGGTTAGATGTCAGCGTTTGCGAGTGGTCAGGTTAGATGTTTTTTCGGATATTTTTGAGGTTGTGTGGTCAGGTTGGATGTTTGACAAACATTGCGGAAACTAAAAATAAGGAGGCCAATTATGAAAGAAAAGTTTACACTATTTTTAAACGAGGTTCCGCCGAATATTCAGGAGTTTGTTCTTGAATTAGACGATTATCTTTTGGGGAAAGAGTGCAAGAGAAAGATTGAACCTGCAAAGAACGGATATGTTACCACATATATGCTTCCAAACTCAGGGAAATCATTATTGAATTATGTTTTTAGGAAAACAGGCATAAAGATAAGGATTTATGCCGCAGGTATAAGTGCCTATGATGCTATCTTGAATGATTTCCCAGATAAAATGAAAAAGGAAATCATTAAATCAGGTGATTGTAAAAAGCTGGTGGGCGGTACCTGTTCGCCTATATGTCCGGCTGGATATACCTTTATAATGGACGCAGTGGAATACAAGAAATGCAGAAGTATGGCTTTTCTGCATAAGATAGACGAAGAAAGTGCTGAATATATTCTTAAGCTAATAAAATCAGAATTGGAAAAGGTGTGATTGTAAAAAAGCGCACTAGATGAAAGGAGTAGTATTGGCATGGATAATATTAAAATAATTAAACATATTTATGAATATGTCACTTCAAACAACTTGATTGATGAACTTTCTGATTAAATTGCAGATAACTGTATTGTAAGAATAGGTGAAATAGCAGTAGTATCCATATTGGCTAGGAACGAGTTGACTAAATATTTTATGCCTTTTTACGTAAGGCACACGAATATTTCGCTACAGATAGCAGCTGGAGTACCTCTAAAGACCGTATCGGCAAGAGCAGGACACAGTACCACAAAGGTCACAGCGGACATCTACGCTCATATGATACAATCAAGCGACAGAGCAGCTGCAGATAAACTGGGAGAGATATTGGGGTAATATATATAAGGATAAGAGTGGCGAGGGTAGAACCTTGCTGCTCTTTTTTAAAATATATTTAGGGTTTATGGGAGTGGAAATTAGAGGGTCTAGACATTGTGAATTAAATGTTATGAATTAAGGATAATGCAAGAAAAAATTCTCTTATTTAACAAATTATGGTATACTAATTTTATGAAATATGAGTTCAAAAAAATCAAATATAAGCACATTATAGATATTGAGCAGCTTGAGATTAATGAAAATGCGGTTGCTATGGTTGGTAAGAGCGGCAGCGGCAAGTCAACTCTGCTGAGAATTATGGCAAATATTATTTCTGCCGACAGCGGAGATTGTTTTATTGACGATAAAAATATTGCTGATTATAATCCTGTTACTTTTAGAAGACTTGTTACCTTGATGAATCAAAAGCCAATAATATATTCAGGAAGTATAAAGGATAATCTTATTGTAGGTTTAATCTATCAGACCAAAGATATTCCTGATGTAATTAAGCTTAAAGAGATGTTGGAGTTATTTAATATTAGATGCGAACTTGAGAGTAGCGCAAAATGTCTTTCGTTAGGAGAGCAGCAACGAATTTGTATGATAAGAGCCTTGCTTCTACAAAGCAAAGTATATTTATTAGATGAACCCACAAGTAGTCTTGATAAGGAAACTGAAGATATTGTAATGGCAACATTTTTTGATATAGCGAAATCTATGGGTAGTCAAATCATTTTTGTAACACATAATTCCAATGTCGCTGAAAAATATGCAGAGCGCATTATAAAGGTGGAAGGGGGAAAGATTTGTGAATATCATTGATATTTCCTATTTGCAACTTGCGATATCATTCATATTTATCATTATATTAATGGTGATATCCGCCATAAGAAAAATAGGCAAGCAAAAATTGATATTAATTGCGAGTATTCGAATGACCTTGCAACTAATTGCTGCTGGATATTTGCTTACATTGGTTTTTGAAAACCCTAGTTGGTATTTAACAACTATTACAATAATAGTAATGCTATTCTTTGCAATTATTAATATATTTAAGAGAAGTATAAATCCTATCAGCAAAAAGCTTAAACTAATAGTTGCAGGTTCTCTTATTGTTGGCAGTGTGTTTACCGTTTCTTTTTTTATAATAGCAATAATAAGAGTTACACCGTGGTACTCTCCTCAATATTTTATACCTATTGCGGGGATGATTATAGGAAACTCCATGACGGGGATTTTATTAGGGCTAAATAAAATTAGTGGAGACTTTATAGAAAAAAAAGATATGATAGAAAATTCTCTTATGCTTGGCGCAACAGCCAAACAAGCAACCAAAGAGATCGTTAACAAGAGCATAGAAACAAGTCTTTTACCTACTTTAAATTCCATGCTGGGTATGGGAATCATATCCTTGCCGGGAATGATGACCGGTCAGATTCTTTCAGGAACACTGCCTACTGTAGCGATAAAATACCAAATTGGTATTATGCTGGCTATTTTAGGTGCTATCACAATAACCGTAATAATTTTTGTGATCTTAGGTTATAAGACATATTTTAATAAGAGAGAGCAACTTATACAATAAAGCTATAATTGATGAGGTATAATATGAAAATAGGTATAATTAGATGTATGCAAACAGAGGATTATTGTCCTGGAACAACTGATTTCAAGTTTATTCGTGAGAAGAAAGGAGCCTTTGAAAATATTACGGAAGATATCGAAATAATTGGTTTCGTAAATTGTGGCGGATGTCCTGGCAAGAAAGCGGTAATTAGAGCAAGGGAGCTTGTTAAACGAGGTGCGGATACTATAGTCTTTGCTTCTTGTATACAAAGAGGTAATCCTATTGGTTACCCTTGTCCTTTTGCTAAAAAAATGAAAGAGCTTATACAAAAGGATTTACCTCAAAATATAAGATACATAGATTTTACTCATTAGGCTATTTCAATATAGTGACTAAAAAATATATTATAATGGAGAGGGAAGTGGAATACCTTGCCACTCTTTTTTTATGCCTATTTATGCCTTTACATATAAAAGATACAAAAGATATTTAAAGCACATAGCAGTAGTATCCATATTGGCTAGGAACGAGTTGACTAAAAGTTTTATGCCTTAAGTTAAAAATGGGGTCAAAAAAATGGTGCAATTGTAAAAAGGTTGTGGTCTAAGGTTTTGGAGAAAAGCTGTATGCCTTTTTTGTGCCATTTTGCACCGCAAGTGTTCGAGACAAAGAAAAACACCGAAAAACTCGTGTTTTCAAATAACGGGGGCACCCCCACAATGCGACTGCATTGAAGGGGGAGAAGGAGCAATCGACTAATAAGCAAAGAAAACCGCTCAAAAAGCGGCTTTCTTGCAAGGTGTCGCATTGCGACGCTGGAGCTATTGACGGGATTTGAACCCGTGACCTCGTCCTTACCAAAGCCTCTATACCGTTCAAATATCTTTCTAAACTCACAAAAACAGCCTTTTCTTGCACTTTTCAGGCGATTTATCTCGTATTTCTTGAAATAACTTTTATTGCTTTCATACCTTTTCTAACTTTTGATGATATTTTATGCCTTTTTTTATGCCAGAAATTTTATGCCTTAACAACTTTATCAAATTAGTTATAGGGATTTATATGATTTTAAAGTTAGAGAGTGTCCCTAATCTGGGACAGCTTTCTATTTACAAAAATTACAATATTTGGTAATATAACATAGAGGTAATATTATGTCAAACGACCAAAGCCAACGTATTAGAGCATTAAAGGTGTATGAAATGCTGTGCCAGGAAACGGATGAAGATAATCCGCTTGGCACTAGCCTTATAATTTCTAAGCTAAAATCGTGCGGAATTGAATGCGATCGTAAGACACTTTATAAGGATATTAAGGCGTTAAACGATTACGGTTTTGAGGTAATGTGCACGCGAGGACAAAGCAACCAATATTACGTTGTAAGCAGGAAGTTTGATATACCGGAACTTCGTATTCTTATTGATGCGGTGCAGGCTGCGAGCTTTATAACACCAAGTAAAACCAAAGAGCTCATTGATAAAATAGCTAGTTTAGGTGGTAGCAGCAGAGGAAAGGTATTAAAGAATACAACGGCCTTTAATACTGTTAAGCAGAAGAATGAAGGAATCTATTACAATGTTGCTGCGCTGGACGAGGGTATTATTGCAAAGCGTCAGGTCTCTTTCGGGTATTTTAACTATGATGATATGGGAAAGCGTATTCATAGAAAAGACGGTGAAAGATACATAGTTAATCCGATAGCGTTAGTTTTCAATGATAATAACTATTACTTGGTTTGCTATAACGATAAATACCAAAATATATCAAATTACCGTGTTGACCGCATGGAAAATGTGCGTGTTGAGGAATCTAAAATAACTAAGTCAAAATGTACGGAAGGCTTTAATCTAGCAGAATACCGCAAGCAGACTTTCTCTATGTATGCTGGGGAGCTTACTAAAGTAGACATTACATTCGAAAAATCCCTTACTGATGTTATCTATGATAAGTTTGGCTCGGATGTCCGCATCTCTTGTGTAGCTGATGGATGGTGTAAAGTCTCTGTAAAAGTAGTGCCTAGCCCTGTTTTCTTTGGATGGTGTTGTTCGTTGGGCAACAAGATTAAGCTGTCAGGAGGTGTTGGAGAAAAGTATAGACAATTTATTAAGGATAT
>CAYTUT010000115.1:0-5551 GCA_964441295.1 uncultured Christensenellaceae bacterium
GTTTTTTGAGCCGGCGATTTTATCTATCTCGTCGATAAAGATTATGCCGTCCTGCTCTGCGCGGCGCAATGCCTCAACATTTACGCTGTCCATATCCACAAGGCTTTCGGAAACCTCGTTGATAATCATTTTCATCGCGTCCCTCACATAGACTTCCTTGTTCTTCTTGGGCTTCGCGCCGAGTTGTTGGAATATACTGCCCAAATTAATCTCCGCATTGCCGCCGTTTTGGGTCATTTGAATGGGCTTTGTCTGTTCGCTTACCTGAATGGTGACTTTGAGGTCGTCCAACTTGCCCTCTCTCAAATCGCGGTCTATCTCTTCCATTAATTGAGCGTCAGGGATATCCGGCGTAATCTTCTTTCTCAAGGGCAAAATTGCCTTGTTGAGCCTTTTAACCGCTTCTTCGGTGGCCTTTGGCTTAATCTCCTCGAATTTCTCCTCTTTGACTATGCGTATTGCCGCCTCGACCAAATCCCGGACCATGCTCTCCACATCACGGCCGACATAACCGACTTCGGTAAACTTGGTAGCCTCAACCTTGACAAAGGGAGCTCTGACAAGCTTTGCAAGCCTTCTTGCTATCTCGGTCTTTCCTACTCCGGTCGGCCCTTTCATTATGATGTTTTTGGGAGTAATCTCCTCTCTCAACTCAGGCTTGACAAGACTTCTTCTATACCTGTTGCGCAGCGCAACGGACACAGACTTCTTAGCCTCAGCCTGTCCTATAATATACTTATCCAGCTCTTGTATTATTTGCTTGGGTGTAAACTCCATTATACTACCTCCACTGTCAGCCTGTCGTTGGTAAAAACGCAAAGCTCGCTCGCAATCTGCATTGAGCGCCTTGCAATCTCCTCCGCGCCCAAACCGTCAATATCATACAAAGCCCGCGCCGCCGCAAGCGCATAATTGCCGCCGCTGCCTATCGCGCACACACCTGTTTCGGGGTCAATAACCTCGCCTGTACCCGATATAATCAACAGATTTTCTTTATCCGCGGCAATCATCATCGCCTCAAGCTTCCTTGCGGTATCGTTGCGCCAAAGTTCTGCAAGCTCCACCGCGCCCCTCATAAGATTACCTGAATATTTATGCAGCATTTTTTCAAATTTTTCGCTGAGCGAAAAGGCATCGCTCACCGACCCTGCAAAGCCTATTACCACCTGGTCATTATATATCCTTTTTACCTTAACCGCATTGGACTTGAGTATCACGCTTTGACTGAATGTAACCTGTCCGTCGCCGGCTATTACGGTTACGCCGTCCTTTTTGACAGCGCATATCGTTGTACTATGCATTTGTTCCATATTTTTCTCCTCGCTCTTTTTTTGCGTACTCTGCCATGCTCTTTATGGCTCTGTCCGCTAGATATCTCTTGCGCTCCTTTTTATCACGAATATTTGCATCGGGAGGAGGCAACAACCCGAAATTGCTGTTCATCGGCTGAAAACTCTCAACCGACGGATTGGAAATATATCTTGCAAGGGCTCCGCTGACCGTGTACCCGTCAGGTATGTAGGGACTGATTCCAGACAGACGCATCGCAAGGGCTATTCCGGCAATCATGCCGCTCATAGCGCTCTCTACATACCCTTCAACCCCGCTCAACTGACCTGCAATGTATATGTTATTGCTGTCTTTGAGCATGAATGTGCCGTCAAGTATTTTTGGCGAATTGACAAAGGTGTTGCGATGCATGACGCCGTACCTCAAGTATTCGGCATTGCGCATCGCAGGTATCATGCCAAATACGCGCTTTTGCTCGGGGAAGGTGAGATTGGTCTGAAAGCCTACAAGGTTATATGCGTCGCCTTCGAGATTTTCCCTTCGCAGCTGCAGCACCGCATAGTACTTCTCACCGAGCGGCGAGCTTATGCCTACCGGTCTTAGCGGGCCGTATCTCAGCGAATCCGCGCCGCCCCTTGCCATCGCCTCTACCGGCATGCAGCCCTCGAAGTACTTTGCGTCGAGCAGTTTATCCTCCACGCATTCGGCAGTTATCAGCGCCTCGTAGAATGCCGTGTACTCCTCCTTGGTCATCCCGCAATTAAGGTAGTCCGGCTCTCCTTTGTTGTACCTGGCGCCGAAAAACGCCCTCTCGTAATCTATGCTGTCCGCGCTCACTATCGGCGCGGCGGCATCTACAAAATGCAGATAGCCTCCTGTCAATGATATGAGTTTTGCGGCGAAATCATTCGATGTCAGCGGTCCGGTAGCAATTATTGTGTTGCTCTCGGGCAGCTCGGTAATCTCTTTGCGTATCAGCGAGAAGCCCTCGAATGACTTCAGACGCTCCAATACCTTGAGAGAGAACTTTTCTCTATCGACTGCAAGCGCCGCGCCGGCAGGCACCTTAGCTTGCTGCGCCGCTTCAAGTATCAAGCTGCCGACAGCGCTCATTTCCGCTTTTAGTACGCCAGAGGCAGTATCAGCCAACTCGCTTTTTAGACTGTTGCTGCACACCAGCTCCGCGATACCTCCGGTGCAGTGCGCACCCGTGCTTTTATCGGGACGCATCTCGTATAACTCGACTCCGAAGCCTCTCTTGAGAAGCTGGTATGCCGCTTCGGCCCCCGCGAGTCCGCCACCGATGATTTTTACTGTCATTTTTGTTCGCTGTGCTTGCACTGTGTGCAAACATACTTTGTACCCGATTTTGCATTGGATATCTTCATTGTCGAATTGCACTCAGGACACAGCTTGGGCGCCGGAATATCCCATGAAGCAAAACGGCACTGCGGGTAGGCGCTGCATCCGAAAAAGACCTTTCCTGCCTTGGAATGCTTCTTCAAAATATCACTGCCGCACAGCGGACATTTGCCGACAACTTCGTCAAGGCTCTTGATGTTCTTGCATGCCGGATAGTTGGGACATGCCAAAAACTTACCGTATTTGCCTTCTTTAATTATCATATTTGCGCCGCATTTGTCGCATTTTACATCGCTTTCTTCTTCGGCAAGCTTGATTTGACCTCCGTCGCGCTCTGCCTTGCGCACATTATGCATAAATTTTGGATAAAAATCCTTTATTAGAAGGTGCCACTCCCTTCCGTCCTCGATGTTGTCGAGATCCTTTTCCATATTAGCGGTAAACTTTAAGTCGAGTATGTCGGCAAAGTTTTTCTTGAGTGTGTCAATGACTGCTTCGCCGAGGCTTGTGGGAGCCATATACTTGCCCTCTCTTTCGGAGTAAGTACGCTTAGCCAGCACGCTTATTATCGAAGCATATGTGCTTGGTCTGCCGATACCGTTTTCTTCCATCGCCTTTACAAGGCTTGCCTCCGAATAGCGCATAGGAGGCTTGGTAAACTTTTGCTCATAGCTCAGTTTTTCCAGCAAAAGCAGTTCTTTTTCCTTCAAATCCGGCAGTGTTGCGCCCTCGCCTTCTTCCTCTGCGTTGGCTGACACCTCGGCATATACCGCGGTATAGCCTGCGAATTTCATTACTCTGCCCTTGACGGTGTAACCGTAAGAGTTGCCATCCCTTCCCTTAACCGCAATATGCGCCGCCAGCGTGTTATAGACGGCAGCCGCCATTTGGCTTGCTACGAATCTGTCGTATATCAGTTTGTAAATATTGTAGTGATTTTTGCTGAGCTTGCCCTTCAGCGATTCGGGAGTAATATCCAGTGATATCGGTCTTATCGCCTCGTGCGCGTCCTGCGCCGCCCCTTTCTGCTTGAACTGGTTAAAATACTTGGGCAGATAGGCTTCGCCATACTTTGCCTTGATGTAGCTCTTGGCCTCGTACATTGCGTCATCTGACACCCTGACCGAATCCGTACGGATATAGGTCACCAGCGCGACATGCCCCTCGCCGTCAATCTCGAATCCCTCGTAGAGTTGCTGTGCAATCTGCATTACTTGAGGCGCGCTCATGGAAAACTTTATGGTAGCGTCCTGCTGAAGCGTGGATGTGGTGAACGGAGGCTGAGGCATAATGCGCTTGACCGCCTCGCGTATGCCGTCAACCCTATACTCCCTGTCCTTAGTCGCGTCAAGTATGGAGTCAAGGGTAGCTTTGTCGGCAATCTTGAACTTTTTGCCGTTGATGTCCTCAAAGGAGGCTTTGAACTTCTGCTCCGAACCGTTAAGGTGAGCAAATAAGTTCCAGTATTCCTGCGGGACAAAGTCGCGAATCTCGCGTTCTCTGTCAACAAGCATTCTCAGCGCCGCAGTCTGCACTCTGCCCGCCGATAGACCCGACTTGATTTTTTTGGACAAAATAGGCGAAAGTTTGTATCCGACAAGTCTATCCAAAACGCGCCTTGCCTGCTGTGCGTTAACAAGGTTCATATTAATTGGCCTAGGCATAGAAATAGCCTTATTGACCGCTTTTTTAGATATTTCGTTAAACTCTATCCGTATCTCGCCGTCAGGTATATTAAGCACCGTCTGCAAATGCCATGATATTGCCTCGCCTTCGCGGTCAGGGTCGGTTGCAAGGTATACTTTCTCCGCGTTCTTGACCAGCCCTTTCAGCTCGGCTATTGCTTTCTTTTTGTCATCGTTGACAACATATTCGGGCTGAAAATTATTCTCAATGTCTATTCCCAGCTTTTTTTGAGGCAAGTCGCTGATGTGTCCGCCTGATGCCTTAACCCTGTAATCTTGACCCAAATATTTGCCTATCGTCTTTGCTTTTGACGGCGATTCTACTATTACTAATTTCATGCTCCTCCTGTCATATCCCGTAATAATTTCCATAGAGCTTTTTGATGATACCCATAAGCTCCATTTTGGCAAGCAGCGGACTCAGCTGAACTATAGACATGCCCGTGTGCTTAATTAACTGCTCAATGTGTAATTCTTGCTTCTCAAGAACCGACACTATCTGCGCTTCGACAAAGTCGAGCTGCATCTCCGACGCCGTCTCCACATTGGGCTCAATATTATAATCTCTAAAAATATCATTGACGCTGGTCGTTATCGCTCCTTGCAATAGTTTTAGCCTTTCATTGGCACCTTTGCTTGCCTTACTGTAAATATTACCCGGCACGATATAAATATTCTTGTTCTGCTCCACGGCGTGATTAATTGTTATTAGCGAGCCGCTGTTCTCGCCTGCCTCTGTAACCAACACGCCGTCGCTGATCCCGCTGATGATTCTGTTCCTTTCTGGAAAATTATATTGCTGCACTCCCGCGCCGAGCTTATACTCCGATATCAACAGCCCGTTTTGGGCAACCTCTGCAAACAATGCCCTATTCTCAGCGGGATATATCTTGTCCAGCCCCGAGCCAAGCACGCCGATTGTGGGTCTTTTGTAGTTGAGCGCTGTGCGGTGGGCTATCGAATCCACACCTCTTGCCATGCCGCTGACTATTGTAAAGCCCTTCTCCGCAAGCTCCGCGGCAAAGTTCTCCGTGACATCTCTGCCGTAGCGCGTAGGCTCCCTTGTGCCGACTATTGCAAAGCATCTGCTCTTCAACAGCTCGACTTTGCCTTTGGCAAACAATACTATCGGCGGATTGTATATCTCTTTGAGCAACTCGGGGTAAGCGTCCGACTCCATTGTCACTGCAATTACGCCCGCCATATTCATTAGC
>CAYTUT010000116.1:0-5527 GCA_964441295.1 uncultured Christensenellaceae bacterium
AATTCACCCTTGATACCTGCGGCGCGGCTATTCATGCCCCACCTCGACAAAGTTTTTTATAAAAGATTTCCGATGTATATGGGTGGGCCCGTACTTCTTGATTGCCGCAATGTGCTCTGCCGTTCCGTAGCCCTTGTGCTTGTCAAAGCCGTATTCGGGATACTCCAGCGCATATTGCATCATCAGCCTGTCGCGATGCACCTTAGCAAGTATTGATGCCGCCGCTATTGAATAGCTGAGGGCATCCCCCTTGATAATAGAACATGTTATAACATCAGTATTGATTTTGACCGCATCAATCAGCAAAACATCGGGCTTAACTTCTATTTTTTGGACAGCTGTCAGCATTGCCCGCTTTGTAGCGTTGAGGATATTAATGTCATCGATGACAACATTGTCCACCTCTGCAATGCCGTAGGCAACCGCATTTTCCACAATCAAGCTGTACAGCCTTTCCCGTTTTTTTTCGGTCAGCTTTTTGCTGTCATTGATACCTTCGATAAGGCAATCCAAGCGCATTACAGCGCACGCCGCTACAACTGGTCCCGCAAGCGGACCTCTGCCCGCTTCGTCAATTCCGCCGATAAAAATCGCTCCGTTATCGATATAGAGCCTTTCGTAGTCGAGCATATCCTTATTCTTTGCCGCGCTTACCAAAGAACCGCTGTCTTGCTTGCCAGCAACAGCCATATCGATGTCAGCGTATGTCTTACTCACCGGGCAACTCCAGTATTATCTTGCCCAGTCTTCCCTTGCGAAAGTCGTCTATCAGCGCATTGGCGGTTCTGGTGTAGTCAGTCTCTCCGCCTTTGATCAAAAATCCTCTGACTTTTGCAACAGCGTCGTATATCTCCAAAGGCTCCAACCCTTCCACGGCTATGCCGTACCTTTCGGATAAAGCGGACGGCGCTACTCTCATAAGCTTTTTGATAAGCGCGAGCGCCAAACCCTCCGTATCAAGCACGGCATCCCTAATACAGCCTATGAAAGCAAGGTTAAGTGCGATATCCTCTCTCTCGATACTCGGGCATAACGTACCCGGGGTATCAAGCAAAATTATCCCGTTGTCAAGTCTTACCCACTGCTCGCCGCGCGTAACTCCCGGTTTGTTGCCGGTTACCGTCCTTTTGTCGCCGCAAAGGCTGTTAATCAGCGTGGATTTGCCCGTGTTGGGCATCCCGATAACCATCGCTTTGACCATATAATTTATGCCTTTTTCCAAGTTTCTTGCAATGCGCTCGCCGTTGACCTCGTACAAGGCGGATATGACTGCCTTAGCATCCTTTCCACTGGTCGAGTTGCTGGTCACGACATTCATCCCCTTATGTCTAAAAAAGGTCTTCCACAAGCCGAGATCACCGGCATTGACAAGATCGCATTTGTTGAGCACAAATACAGTCTTTTTGTTGTCCAAAAATCTTTCAAAAACAGGATTGATACAGGAAAACGGAGCGCGGCTGTCCAAAAGATAGACAATGCTGTCTACCTTCTTGAGGCTTGCCTCCATCTTTCGTATCGCCTTGGTCATATGACCGGGGAACCACTGTATCAGCATACTTACCTTTTCAACAAATCGGGACGCCTGTCCCGCGTGATTTCCAACTGCTTTTGTCTTCGCCAATCGGCAATTTTTTGATGATTGCCCGACAATAAGACCTCCGGCACCGTCAACCCTTCAAACTCCTGCGGGCGTGTATACTGAGGATATTCCAGCAGATTGTCCGAGAAGCTTTCGTTATCAGCGCTCTCCTCGCTGCCCAGCACACCTTCAATATTTCTTGCTATGGCATTGATGACTACCATTGCCGCAAGGTCGCCGCTAGTTAGGACATAATCGCCTATTGATACCTCGGCGTCAATATCCAATTCTATTATTCTCTCATCTATTCCCTCATAACTGCCGCACAAAAAAAGTAAGCTAGGCTCTTCTGCAAGCTTCTTTACCAAAGCCTGATTGAGCACCACTCCCTTTGGTGACAGGTAGATTCTTTTACATGAGTGTGACGGATCTTTAGCAAGTATTGCCGAGTGTATCGGCTGAGGCGTCATTACCATGCCCGCACCTCCCCCGAAGGGATAATCGTCCGTCTTCTTGTGCTTGTCCAGAGAGTAATCACGGATATTGGTGATATTGAGCTCAAAAGCGCCTTTGCCAAGCGCTCTGCCTATTACACCAGATTGCAGCGACTGGTACATCTCGGGGAACAATGTTAGCACCTCAATCCTCATATGCCACTTCCTCAAAGCCCTTCTTGTCAAAGACAATTCGGCGCATTTCCAGATCGACTTGTACAACTGCCTTGTTGACAAAGGGCACTAGATAATTCTTTGGCCCGCCAATTACCAAGATATCCGCGGCGCGGTTTGGCCGCACTTCCTTAACAGTGCCGATATGCTCCGAGTCTACAAAAGCATCAATGCCGACGATGTCCTCGATGAAGAATTCTCCTTCCTTCAATGCCTCGGCAGCCTGCTTGTCTACATATACTTTCTGCCCGCGCAGTTCTTCCGCCGCATTTCGGTCCGCTATGCCCTCAAGCAAAAGAAAGACATCCTCGCGGTTGGCGCGCGCTTTGAGTATGCGAAACACCTTATCGGCAATCATTACCTCGCTGAGAGCGCAAAAACCGTCAGGCTTATCAACGAAAGCCTGCACCTTTACTTCGCCCTTGATCCCTTGAGGCTTAACAATAATACCTGCTAAAACCCTTTTCAAAACTATCTCTCTAGAATCTCGACATTATAGCGCTTGTTGATTTTTGTCGCCGCCGCCTTGACAATGACACGGATTGCTTTGGCGATTTTGCCTGCTCTGCCTATAACCTTGCCAATGTCTTCCTTGTTGATATGCACATAAATCGCGCGCTCGCTCTCGTTAATCGTAACATCGAATTCTTTGTCCTCGCCAATCAGCGAGGACACCAAATACTCTACCAACTCACGCATATCTTACAGTATTCCTTCCTTGCGGAAAAGATCTCTGACAGTGTCCGTCGGTTGCGCGCCTGAATCAATCCATTTCTTGGCGATATCTGCATCGATTTTTACATCGGCAGGCTGGGTCTTTGGATTGTAGTAGCCGATTTGCTCGATATATTGACCGTCTCTCGCCTTTCTGGAATCGGTAGCCACGATGCGGTAGAAGGGATTCTTCTTTGCGCCCATTCTTGTCAGTCTGATTTTAACCATTGTATTACCTCCGTAATTATATAAAAATTATTTTTCCATTTTAATGCTGGGGGCTAATTATAGCCGTCCTCCTGTTATCAAAACAGCTTGGGCATGCGTCCCCCCGAGCCCATCATCCGCTTCATCATCTCTTTGCTTGTCTCGAATTGTTTGATAAGCTGATTGACTTCCTGTATTGTGGTGCCGCTGCCTGCGGCGATTCGCTTCTTGCGGCTGCTCTTGAGCAAGTCGGGATTTTCGCGCTCTTCTCTGGTCATAGAGAGTATTATTGCCTTCATACGCTTCATCCTCTCTTCGTCCACCTCAAGATTGCCGCCCTTAAGCTTGCCCGACAGCCCGGGCACCATACCCAGCATGTCCGCGATGTTACCCATCTTTTTGAGCCTGTCGAACTGGTCGAGGTAATCGGATAAGGTAAAGCTCTGCTTGCGCATCTTCTCCTGAAACTTCTTTGCCTCATCCTCTGTGTAGGCGCTTTGCGCCTTTTCGATAAGGGTCAGCACATCCCCCATGCCAAGTATCCTTGACGCCATTCTCTCGGGATGAAAGGGCTCTATGTCGCCCATCTTCTCGCCGATGCCCGAGAACTTGATAGGCTTGCCGGTAACTGCTTTGATGGAGAGCGCGGCGCCGCCTCTTGTATCGCCGTCCAGCTTTGTTATGACTATACCGGTGATGTCCAGCTGACGGTTAAACTCTGTTGCGACATTAACAGCGTCCTGACCTGTCATCGAATCAACGACAAGCAGGATTTCGGTAGGCTTGATATATGTTTTCAACTCGGACAGCTCTTTCATAAGAGTGTCGTCTATGTGAAGTCTGCCAGCGGTATCCACAATAATTGTATCGTGCGCCTTGCCGCTTGCGTATGCCAGCGCCTCTTTCATTATCTTAACGGGCGCTATCTGCCCCATTTCGAACACCGATACCCCCGCCTTTTCGCCAACTTTTTGCAGCTGCAATATCGCCGCCGGACGGTATATATCACAAGCTACCAGCAACGGGTGCTTTCCCTGCTTTTTCAGCATCATTCCCAGCTTGCCGCACATTGTCGTCTTACCGCTGCCCTGCAGTCCGCACATCATAATAATCGTGGGGGGCTTGTCTGATACCGCGAGCTTTGTATGAGTACTGCCCATTAAGGACACAAGCTCTTCGTTAACAATCTTAATTACCTGCTGTACCGGAGTCAAACTTTTCAGTATCTCCTCACCCACAGCCTTTTCGCTTACTTTATTAACAAAGTCTTTTACTACATTGAAGTTGACATCCGCCTCAAGCAAGGCTATACGCACTTCGCGCATTGCCTGCCTTATCTCCATCTCGGTTAACGCGCCTCTGTTTTTAAGTTTTGAAAAAATATGGTTCAGTTTTTCGCTTAAACCTTCGAAAGCTCCCATTTAACCCTCCAACAATTCTTTGATAGCCAAAAGCCTTTTTGAGCAATCCGCATCCCCTGCCGAACCGCCGGCAAGCGCGTTAATCTTAGACTTCAGCTCGACATTCTTTAAGATTTTTTCGTATTCTTGAAGCTGCCTTTCCGCCCTTAGCAGATTATCCCTAACCGCCTGACGGGATATGCAATACTGCTCGGCAATCTCGAACAACGACAAATCCAGCTCGCAATGCTCTCTTAGCATTGTTCTCTGCTTCTCAGTAAGCAGTCCGCCGTATTCAGATAGCAGCTCCGAAAGCCTGACCCTGTCCTCAATCCGCATACCAAATTACCTAACCCATGCTGTAAAGTATTATCACTTTACACTTATTGTAAACGCAAAGTAAGAGCCTGTCAATAAAATTTTTGATGATATTGCAAATTAATCGGCATGATTTATAAAAAATGCGCTTTGAACGCTCGCTAAAAACAGCGCGCAAAGCATTGCCTCGATAGCAATTGACTATTTTTCAGGTTAAAGCAAAAGTCAGCATCGATCTAAGGTTATTCGTTATTTATCCGCTGCATAATTAATCTTTGCAAAAACAATGCAAAGTAATATTCTAGGCGGTACGGTTGCAAGGTTACACAATCGCCTTGACAAAATCCTCCGCGCTAAACGGCAGCAAATCTTCTTTGCCCTCGCCCACGCCCACATACAATACGGGTATATCGTACTCTGCGCATATAGCGATTATCACACCGCCCTTTGCGGTGCCGTCAAGCTTTGTCAGCACTATGCCGTCTATGTCGATTGCCTCATCGAATATCTCCACTTGGGAAAGGGCGTTTTGCCCGGTTGTCGCGTCCAAAACGATAAAACTGCGATAATCCGCTTCGGGATATTCACGCTCTACGACACGATTGATTTTTTTCAATTCTTCCATCAGATTCTTTTTGTTA
>CAYTUT010000117.1:0-5473 GCA_964441295.1 uncultured Christensenellaceae bacterium
TTGATCCACGGAGGGATACACGCGAGGGAGCATATTGCCGCGATGCTTGTATGGCATCTCGCTCTAGCGTACCGCGGTGGCGCTATCACCTTCGTGCCCCTTGTCAATCCTGACGGGGCAGAGCTTTCCATAAGGGGAATAGCCACAGTTCCCGCGCGATTTAGGAAGAGGCTCCTCGAGATAAATGCAAGAGAGAGCGCAAATCCGTATGATTTTTCACTGTGGAAGGCCAACGGCAGAGCGGTTGACTTGAACAATAATTTTGATGCGGGCTGGGGAAAGGGAATCGGCAACAAGCGGTATCCGTCCGGCTCGGGCTATGTGGGGGAATCGCCGTTCTCGGAGAGCGAGAGCCGCGCCTTGCGCGATATTACCCTTAACAGTGATTTTGCATTGTCGATAAGCTACCACTCAAAGGGAGAGGTTATTTATTGGGGATATGGAGATAATTACAATGGGCGGAGCGTTGCCGCCTCTTTTGCCGAATTAACCGGCTATACGCTTGAAAACAGCGCGGGCAGCGAGGGCGGGTACAAGGACTGGTTCACACTAACTACAGGTAAGCTCGGATTGACAATAGAGGTAGGCAGCGATATTTATGATCATCCCTTTCCATATTCGCAATTTGGTGGTATAATTAACAAAAATAAGGATATTACAGCGCTAGTTGACAAGGTAGTAGAGAATGGATATTAAATATATGCAAGCGGCAATAGATAAGGCAAAGGAGGCGGCATCCAAAGACGAGGTGCCGGTCGGTGCAGTTATTGTGAAAGACAGTAATATAATCGCCTCTGCTCACAATCTTAAGGAGAGCAAAAACTGCGCTGTGCACCATGCAGAGATAGAAGCTGTTTGCCAAGCTGCGCAATTATTGGGCAACTGGTATCTTGAGGATTGCGAGATGTATGTGACCCTGGAGCCGTGCGCAATGTGCGCCGGCGCGCTGGTCAACTCAAGATTGAAGGCGCTGTATTTCGGAGCTTATGACCCTAAGGCAGGGTGTTGCGGGACTTTGTACAATATTCCCGCTGATAAAAGATTCAACCATACGCTGATTGTTCAAGGGGGTATAATGGAGAAGGAATGCAGCGAGCTGCTGAGCGCTTTTTTCAGAGCAAAAAGAGAGCAACGAGGTTGACATTCGGGGATGGCATGCATATAATTATGTATGACGCTGTTCGTAATATTAATCAAGCAACCTTTTTGTTTTGCGGAAAGAATTGTGGCAGGCCGCCCCTTGTCATCTTACGCAGAAATCGGCATAGAAGCCTTGCCGTATTCGGCAGTTCCTTGCATCAAGGAAGCGCGTATCGAGGTTGCGGATTATATTGCGGTGGTATACAATGACATGCCGCTAATTACGGCGGACTACTTGCTGTCGGTTGCGTTGGAGATGAAGCAGCGCGGCATAAAGAGTATGGAGCTGCACAAGGCAATCATCTCTGAATACCGAGAGTTTTGCTTTGAGGGATGCGGAGCCAAGCATCGGCTGGACGCGTATAACACCACAGAGGTGAAGGACGCTCAATCTTTAGCGTTTGTCACCGGGAAGCTCAATGAGGCAGTAGTAAAAAAGCACCTCAAAAACGGCGTTATAATACCTTTTCCCGATAGAGTTCAGATTGATGATACTGTAATTATTGCAGAGGGCGCGACTATTGAGGCGTATGTGAGCATCAAAGGCGCGAGCGAAATAGCCGCAGGAGTGGTGATAGGCTCGAATACCAGTATTGAAGATTCGGCAATAGCTAGAGACACGCATATCGAATCGAGCAATATTAAGGGCGCCATTATCGGCAAAAGATGTATGATTGGCCCTTTTGCCGTAATACGCAAGGGAAGCAAAATAGGTGACGGCGCGCGTATCGGCGACTTTGTCGAGGTGAAGAACTCGGCGCTGGGCGACGGTGTCAAATGCGCTCATCTTGCCTATATCGGCGACGCCGAGGTCGGCAACGCTACCAATGTAGGCTGCGGCACAGTGTTCGCCAATTTTGACGGCCGCCGCAAGCATCGTACTACTGTCGGGAGCGAAGTGTTTATCGGCTGCAATACCAATCTCATCGCGCCGCTCACAGTGGGGGACAACGCCTATATTGCCGCCGGCTCAACGGTGACTCGCGAAGTGCCCGAAAACTCGCTGTGTATTGCAAGGGAAAGACAGATAATTAAAGAAAACTGGATAAAAAACAAAAATGATAACTGAAGAGGTAATATGCTGATAATTATCGGATTAGGCAATCCTGGTCTTGCATACCGCAAGACCTATCATAATATCGGATTTCGCTGTGTGGACAAGCTCGCCGAATACTACGGCGCAAGCTTTAAGCACAAGTATTGTGACGCAAAGGCTGCGGAGATGTTCATTAACGGCGAAAAAATTATCATTGCGAAGCCTCAGACATATATGAACTGTTCGGGAGACAGCGTCAAGCAGCTTGCCGGCAAATTCAAAGCAAAAAACAACGAAATAATAGTAATCTATGACGATGTGGATTTGGCGTTTGGAGCGTTACGGATAAGAGGCACCGGAAGCGCGGGCACGCACAACGGCATGCGGAGCGTGGTTGAGGCAATGGGCAAGGATATCCCCCGTATTAGGGTAGGAATCGGCAGGGGAGATGTTGAAGTCCCTCTATTTAGCTATGTTTTGTCCAAAGTGGCGAAGGACAAGGCCCCGCAGGAGGACGCGTTGACCGACAGAGTATGCGCGGCGTTGATTATGTATATCTCAAGCGGGGGCGATATCGAAAAAATCGGTCAGAATTTCAACACAAACGGTGAAAAAGTTTGAACGGAGATATAATTTCTTTAAGCAATCTTAACGGCATTTATGAGGAAATAATAAGCAGTACGGCTACCAATGCCCGTACTGTGGTTTTTTCGGTTGCGCCAACACAGAGAGTGCATATCGCCGCGGCGATGCAAAGAAAGATATTATATGTTGTCGATACTGAGAATGCCGACAAGGCGTGCGACATTTTTGCGCAAATGGGCGTCAAAACGGCAATACTTTCACCGCAGCACGACTGTATATTGCACAAGAGCGGCACAAGTATGGCTGCGGTGCAAGAGAGAGTAAGCGCATTAGTGAGTTGGGTAAGGGGCAAGGCGGATGTTTTGATAGTAACCCCCGAAACGCTCAGGCAGTACCTGCCGCACAAGATAAGTTTCGAGCAAAGTATTATCAAGCTGGCAGAGGGCAATGAGATAAGCATTAACGCCATTTGCGAGAGACTCGCAGCGGGCGGCTATCGCAAGGAAATGCGCGCGGAGGAAAAGGGGACCTTTGCAGTAATTGGCGATTTTATCGAGATTTTTCCAATAGATTCGGCATTGCCGGTGAGAATTGCGCTTGATTTTGACACGATAGAAAGTATAAGACTGTTTCAACCTGACACAATGAGCGGCGGCGCAAGGCTGAAGAGCGTATTGGTACCTCCTGCCACTGACTTTTTGACGGACAAGCTGGACAAGGAAGCGGTACTTAGAGAGATCGAACGCGCAAGGGGAATGCAATCTCAAAAAGCAAGTTCGAGAACGGATGAAATAGTATCGGATGTAGAATTTAGAATGGAGTCCAATGCTACAGACCCTGCCCTGATATGGATTACGCCTTTTGTAAAGAAACAGCTTTCCACGCTTTTTGAATACCTGCCCGCGGATACGCTAATTGTATTGGACGAGCCGAAGCAAATATTTGATACGCTCAATATCAACCAATCAAAGCAACGCGAGAGGGTGACAAGGCTTGTATTAGAAGGAGAAGCGCTGAAAGTACATGCCGGCGCGGCGCTCTCAGTTGAAGAGGTATCCCAAAGCTTTGCGGCGTATTCTACTCTTGGTTTTTCTAACTATCTTACCGGTCAAAGCGATGGCGAAAAAGGGTTCTTCCTGCTCAATTCTACCAATCTTCCAGCATATTTTAAGGACATCAATCTCTTAATCAAGGATATCTATGACTACAAAAGCCGAGGATATCAGATTAAGCTTTTTTGCGGCAGCCGCGAATGGGTGCGGATTATGCAGGGCTTTTTGCCCGATGCGGATATAGAATTTTCTGAAAAAAAGCTAAGCCGCGGTTTTGTTTCCAAGAGCGCGCGCGTTCTTGTAGTCGGCACTGCCGAGATGTATATCAAGACCAGCAAAACAGGCGGCAGGGAGGACGCGGGACCCGAAAGAATGTCCATTGCGCCGCGCGTCAATGACTATGTGGTCCATGACGAGTATGGTATAGGCAGATGCTTAGGCGTGGTCAAAATGAAAAGCTACATCGGAGAGCACGATTATCTGTTGCTGCAATACGCCGACAATAACCGTATATATGTCCCGGTGCATCAGATGGATATGCTGCATCTTTATGCGGGCGCCGAGACTAATCCCAAACTGTCCAATCCCAACAAGGAAGACTTCAAAAAAGAAAAGGAAAAAGCCAAAAAATCCATTAAGAAGCTCGCCATTGACTTGCTTGAGCTTTACGCAAAGCGCGAAAAATCAAAGGGGTACAAGTATCCCAAGGATTCGCAATTCCAGAATGAGTTTGAGGCGGCATTCGAGTTTGAAGAGACAAGAGACCAGCTGCAGGCGATAGAGGATATCAAGAGAGACATGGAGAAGGGCAGGGTTATGGACAGGCTGTTGTGCGGCGATGTGGGCTTTGGTAAGACTGAGGTCGCCCTGCGCGCTGTTTTCAAAACTGTTATTGAGAACAAACAGGCAGCTGTGCTTGCCCCAACTACGATACTTGCCGAGCAGCATTTTATGACGATGAGCGAAAGGTTTCGCCGGTTTGGGATCAAAATCGCGTGCTTGACCCGATTTAGGTCTGCTAATGAGATTAAAGAAATACTTGCCGGTGTCAAAGACGGGACAATAAGCGTTGTTGTTGGAACGCACAGGCTGCTGTCTAAGGATGTAGCTTTTTTTGATTTGGGGCTGCTTGTTTTGGACGAGGAACAGCGGTTCGGAGTGGAGCATAAGGAAAAAATTAAGGCGTTGCGCCACAATATCAATGTGCTTTCATTGTCGGCAACGCCGATACCGCGTACATTGCATATGGCATTATCCGGCATAAGGGATGTGAGCGTGCTGGATACTCCGCCAAAAGGCAGGCATCCGGTGCAGACTGTGGTTGCGGAGTATTCGGAGGGACTGTTGGTCGATGCGGTGCAGAGCGAAACCTCAAGAGGAGGTCAGGTCTTTATATTATACAATCGCATTGATCGCATATATGCGTTTGCCGCTACGCTTACTAGCCTCTTCCCATCGCTGAGAGTGGTGGTCGGACACGGCAGGATGAGTTCTTCAGAGCTGGAGAAGAATATCTATAAGTTTTATAACAAGGATGCGGATATTCTGCTCTGCACGACAATTATAGAAAACGGTATTGATATCCCCAACGCCAACACGCTTATTGTGCTTGATGCGGACAAGCTGGGGCTTGCGCAGATGTATCAGCTCAAGGGAAGAG
>CAYTUT010000118.1:0-5463 GCA_964441295.1 uncultured Christensenellaceae bacterium
AAAACTTATTTTTGGGCACATATACAATTGATTATTATATAAAAATATTTTATAATGTAAAATAGCGGAGTGATTTGAATTTTTTCTATTTGCACTCTGCTGAATGCAAACATTAATAAAAAAACCGGAGGTATTTTATGGGTAAAATCGAACTGCTTGAAGCCGCTGTCAAAGGCATTAACGGGGCATCTAAGGAGATTCGCGCTTTTGTGAACGGTCTAGTAGATGACTCATCCTTTGTGGAGACGGATACCTTTTTGAGTGGAAAGTCCCTGCTTGACGGCAGCTTGGCAACTGGTGAGGGCGTCCTGACAGGATATGCCGCTATTGACGGTAATCCAGTGTACATAGTGGCGCAAAATTCTGCGGTGCTTGGCGGCAGTTTTGGTATAGGTCAAGCAAAAAAAATAATCAAATGTATGGAAGGCGCAATAAAGAGCGATTATCCGTTGATAACGGTGCTTGACTCAAGCGGCGCGAGAGTAGGTGAGGGTGTTACCTGCCTTGAGGGATATGCTTCAGTGCTTGCCAAAGCTGCTGAGGTGCAAGCCAATGTACCGCATATCGTCATAGTCAAGGGCGGAGCAATAGGTCATATGGCGGCATATTTGTCACTTGCCGATTTTGTATTCGCAGGTAAGGATGCGGTGATTAGCTTTAATCCGCCCAGTGTGCTTGTTGCTAATACAGCGAAGCCTGCAAAAGATGTATTTGGCGCAAAGGTTCACAGCTCTGAAAGCGGCTTGATAGATTTTAAGTACGCAAGCGATGCTGAGCTTCGCAACAAGATAGCGTTATTGCTTGATTATACCGGCGATTACAGCGCCGAGTGTTCGGATGACCCCAACCGTGAGACAGCGGCGCTTGCCTCGGATGCTTCTGCTGCTACCTTGCTTGCCGCTTTGACGGACGAGGGAAGGTGCTTAGAGTACGCTGAGGACTATGCCAAAGAGATTAGATGCTGTTTTGCAAGAGTTAACGGCGCTTCAGTGGGTATTGCGGTGAGCAATGCGGCAGTGAGCGAATACCTTACCCTTGCCGGAGCTGACAAGCTGTGCAGTTTTGCCAATCTGCTTGACGCTTTTGACCTGCCGTTTATCAGCATCGTCAACAGCAAGGGGCTTAATACTACGATTGCCGATGAGCAATGCTGCGCCGTAAGTGTCGCAGGCAAACTGCTCTCATGCGTTGCGTCTTTGTCAGTGCCGCGCATTTCGGTAGTGGCAGGCAACGCTGTGGGCATTGCTTATACAGCTCTGGTGAGCAAGGGCATCGGCTTTGATTATTCAGTAGCCTTCCCTGCCGCCTATATTTCGCCGCTCAACGCAGATACATCGGTAAGTCTGGTTTATTCTAGAGAGCTTGCCGAGAAAGGCAACACGCCTGAGCTTAGAGAAAAACTGGAAGAACTGCACAAAGAAGAAAACGGCAGTCCGTATATAGCCGCGAAGGAAGGCTATCTGGATGAGATAATCCATCCTTCGGCGCTCAGACCGTATATCGCCAACGCATTGCTTATGCTGTTAGGGTTATAGGAGGAGAGCTATGGAATACGGATTGATTGTAACCGTAATGTGCCTTGCAATAGTGTTCGGAGTGCTTGCCTTTTTGATAGCTGCGCTTTACGCTTTGCAGTACATAACCCGGGGCGGCAAAAATAAAAAGCCCGCAAAAGTGATGGAAGAATTGCCCGAGCCTAGTGTCGGGGCTGTGGTAAATGAAGACGAAGAAATAATAGCAGCCGTGATTAGCGCGGCAATTCAGATGATGCTTGCCGAGCAGTCGGAAGATAAAAAAGCAAAATTTTTAGTACGCTCAATTAAAAGGATTTAGGAGGTAGAATATGCGTAAATTCAACATAACCGTAGACGGTCGTAAATATTTGGTAGAAGTGGAAGAGGTTGGCGCTGAGGCAGTATCTGCTCCCATTGCCGCTCCCGTAGTTCAGGCGGCTGCGCCGGTTGCAAAGCCCGTGGCGCAGACGAATGTTAAGGGCACAAAGGTAGTAGCCCCTATGCCCGGTATGGTACTTGATTTTAAGGTCGCCAACGGCACAGCTGTCAAAAAGGATCAGCCGATTATGGTGCTTGAGGCTATGAAAATGGAGAACAATATTGTTGCGCCTTGCGATGGAATAGTTACTTTCAACGCGGCAAAAGGCGTGACCGTTGAGACAGGAGCGGTTATTGCCGTTATCAGCTAGGAGGTTGCAATGTTTAATTATATTTTAGGCGGCACTGCAAGCTGGGGCGATACCTTTGAGAAGCTTTGGTACAGCACGGGCTTGCATACGATAGATGTCGCTTTTGCCCTCAATATTGTAATGATGGCTGTAGCTTGCGTACTGATGTACCTTGCTATTGTCAAAAAATTTGAACCTATGCTGCTTTTGCCTATAGCTTTCGGTATGTTTATTATCAATATCCCGGGAGCATACGGCGTTTTGTTCGGCACTTCAGGCTATACCATCACCAATGAATTGACTAATACAGTGTTGGCTACCGGTACACTCAAAGAGTTGTGCGCCAATTTTGGCATCAATCCCGCCAACCTAGACGCGCTAATTGCCCAAATCGCTCAGGCAAACAGTTTGGATATTGCTAATGTCAGCTACACATACGGTATCATTGCGGATCAGGGTTTGTTTTACTTCCTGTACAAGGGAATTGACTGGGTCATATTTCCGCCGTTGATATTTTTGGGTATCGGCGCCATGACGGATTTTGGCCCGCTTATCGCCAACCCTCGCAGCCTGTTATTGGGCGCGGCGGCGCAAGTCGGCATAATTGTAGCGTTTTTCTTAGCGATTGCTTTGGGCATGACACCGTATGAGGCGGCTTCGGTTGGTATAATCGGCGGCGCAGACGGGCCTACTGCTATATATCTTACCGCCAAGCTAGCGCCTCATCTGCTCGCGACAATTGCGATTGCCGCATATTCATATATGGCGCTTGTCCCTGTAATACAGCCTCCTATTATGCGGCTTCTGACCACTAAGAAAGAAAGAATGGTCAGGATGGGGCAGTTAAGAGAGGTGAGCAGGACTGAGAAGATACTTTTCCCGGTCATTGTTACGGCTATCGTGGGCATTTTGTTGCCCTCTGCGCTGCCCTTGCTCGGAATGCTGATGCTTGGCAACCTCATGAAGGAATCGGGCGTGGTGCCTCGTCTGACTAAGACGGCATCCAATGAGCTGATTAATATTGTCACAATATTCCTCGGTGTTGTAGTAGGGTCAAAGGCGTATGCCGCAACATTCCTGACGCTCAATACTCTTAAGATTGTATTGCTGGGCGTAGTGGCATTTGCTTGCGGTACTGCGGGCGGAGTGCTGTTAGGTAAGCTTATGTGCGCGCTCACAAAAGGCAAAATCAATCCCCTTATCGGCGCGGCGGGTGTTTCGGCGGTGCCGATGGCGGCGCGCGTTGCTCAAGATGTGGGCGCAAAGGAAGATCCCAATAATTATCTGCTGATGCACGCAATGGGCCCTAATGTGGCAGGCGTGATTGGCTCGGCAGTTGCTGCAGGCGTTTTGCTTGCGATATTTGCATAATTCGGAGGTTTATATGAAGAAATTGATGATTACAGAAACAATTTTGAGAGACGCTCATCAATCTCAAGCGGCAACCCGCATGCAACTCAAAGAGATGCTGCCTGCTTGCGAGATGTTGGATAAAGTAGGATATTATTCTTTGGAAGCGTGGGGCGGAGCAACTTTTGATTCCTGCCTTCGCTTTCTCAACGAGGATCCGTGGGAGAGATTAAGACAGCTCAAAAAGGCATGTCCCAACACCAAACTGCAAATGCTGCTGCGCGGGCAAAATATCTTAGGATACAAGCATTATGCGGATGATGTTGTTGATATGTTTGTAAAAAAGAGTATTGAAAACGGTGTCAGCATTATCCGTATATTTGACGCGCTTAACGATATCCGCAATATGGAGACGGCAATTAAGTCTACCAAAAAGTACGGGGGCATATGCGAAGCGGCGATGAGCTACACAACAAGCCCGGTGCATACTAAAGAATATTTTGTCAACCTCGCGGTAGAACTTGAGAAGTTGGGCGCAGACAACATATGTATAAAGGATATGGCTAATCTGCTGTTGCCTTATGAGGCATATGACCTTGTTAAGACAATTAAGTCAAAGGTCAAATGTCCTATTCATTTGCATACGCACAATACTTCCGGTACCGGAGATATGACATACTTAAAAGCTGCTGAAGCAGGTGTAGACATTGTAGACACAGCGCTTTCACCGCTAGGCAACGGTACAAGCCAGCCCGCCACCGAGCCTCTTGTGGCGACACTTAAGGGAACGGAGAGGGATACCGGGCTTGATTTGGCTCTGCTTAGCGATATAGCGGCTTATTTCCGCAATGTTGCGGATAGGCTGCAGAAAGACGGTTTTCTTAATCCTAAGGTGCTGTCAGTCGATGTCAACGCTCTTGTGTATCAAGTACCCGGCGGCATGCTCTCCAATCTAATCAGTCAGCTTAAGGATGCTAATGCCTCTGACAAATACAATAAGGTGTTGGAAGAAATACCTGTTGTAAGACAGGACCTCGGCTATCCTCCGCTGGTCACTCCTACAAGTCAGATAGTAGGTACCCAAGCGGTATTCAATGTTCTCTTCGGCAGGTACAAGAATGTTACCAAAGAGACAAGGGCGCTGCTAAAGGGAGAATACGGTAAGCTACCTGCAGAGCCTAATCCCGAGATAGTTAGGCTGGTACTGGGCGACGAAGAACGAATCACCTGCCGTCCTGCAGACCTGCTCAAGCCCGAGCTCGAGAATTACAAGGAAGAAATCAAAGAATATATCGAGCAGGAGGAGGATGTGCTGTCATACGCATTGTTCCCTCAAGTTTCGCTCAATTATTTCAAGAAAAGACAAGCCGCTAAGTACGGCTTTGATGCCGAGCTTGCCGACAAGAAAAATCTCGTACATCCGGTCTGATTAGGTGATATATGAACCTGTTGCTGGTTAATGATGACGGAATAGACGCGCCCGGGCTAACCCAGCTTGCCGAGGTATTGTGCTCGGAGCACAATATTATTGTCGTTGCGCCTCACAAGCAAAGGTCGGGCGCAAGCCACGCTATTTCTTTTCATAAGCCGTTGTATTATAAGAAAGAGGAGTTTTGCCACGGTATAGAGGCGTATTCTTTGACCGGTACGCCAGCGGACTGCGTTAAGTTCGGCTTGGATGTCATCTGCAAGGATGTAATAATCGACGCAGTCATCTCCGGCATCAACGACACTCTCAATATAGGCACTGACATATGCTATTCGGGCACTGTCAACGCCGCGCTGGAAGGCGCGGTGCTTAATGTAAAATCCATCGCAATATCAGTCAAATGCAAGAATGGTGATTACAGCTACCCGTCAGAATTTTTGAAGAACAATCTTAACAGTCTACTGTCAATGATTGAGAAGCCTACGACGATTATTTCTTTGAA
>CAYTUT010000119.1:0-5452 GCA_964441295.1 uncultured Christensenellaceae bacterium
AACAACTTGATAAGTCTCTCTTTCTCTTTTATTAATTCGTCACCGGACAGGCGCAACAGCCTGTCAGAAGATAGCTCCAAATAAGTTTTCAGCGCATTGATGTCGGGCGGATAATGCTTGGTGGAGATTTTTCGCTTTGTTATCTCGCCATCAGCCGAATATTCCACCACCTCTTCATCTGCGCTGTATCCCACTGCTTTTTTGTATAACGCTTCAATCAGCTGATCGTCCATATTACCCCCGTGTCTTGGCTATTTTGGATTATATTTTTTTTAGCGTTGATATGGATTGCCGACTGTCAATTATGCGAAGTCCTTCGCTTTCTGCTCATTACCTTGATAAGCTTGTCCTTGTCCTTGGATATCTCGCTGGTCCGCTCGATTCTTAATGGAGTCTCAGGTCTGCTCATAACATAATATCTCAGCTCATCGAGCGCATGGTCATTCTCTTTTTTTGGCGCATCTCCGTCGCCCCAGGTATAGCTTTTTAGCTCCCTTATCAGATTAACGCAGCTGGTAAATATAAAAATCCTAGCAGGCCGTGCTGCAAAAAGTGCTTTTAGTCTTGCAACGCCGCTCCACAAATCCTTGTTGACCTTTGTATTGGTCAAAATGTCTCTATCATAAAAAAGCTCTGCAACCGATCGCAGCGAGCTCAAGGTACGCTGTCCCGCCGCGCTGTCTATCAACGCTTGAAGTTTGCCTGATGTGCGGTGCCAGTTAAGCCTGTCCGCAATCGCCTTAATGCTGTCGGCGTGGTAATCAATATCCTTTTCTTTTTCGTAATGCTCGGCGATTACATAGATTGCTCCGTCATAATCAACCGCATAAAAATGACATGACAAAGGGTTTTTCAATCCCGGGTCAATAGATATGTTGTCATACCATTCGCAAGGCACATTAAAGGGCTTGATTACATGGATATCAGGCTCGAATTCGGGATAGACCAGTCCTCCGCTTATGCTGAATCTGCCATACCGGCGGCTATCGAGAGTGTCCTCTCCGAGAGAGGCGGTCAGCGCCTTAATTTCGCTCTTTTCAAGATACGGATTATCGCCCCATTCCATTGATATTGACCAAATTTCCTTGTTGTTTCGCGTATTGAGATATATTTCGTCGTAGACCCAGGTTCTACCCTTCAGCGGTGTCATTGTGCCCCAAATATCCCCTTTTCTGTCCAAAATACGCATTAAGCACTCTTCATAAATGTCTTTTGGCGGCTCCTCATCGAACCAGACAAAGTCCAAAGAAGCGCCCTGAAACTTTTCGCGTCCTTGGTCAGAGCTTTTGAATACAATTTTTGATGCGCCGCCCAGCTCGTTTTTTATTATAAGGTAGTCTACGACCCCGTATTCGGGCGCCCCTTTTCTACCGGAGAGCATAACAACGTCAATAACATAATCCGGACTCAAGTAGGACAGTATCTTTGCTTGCGCAACCTCTCTTTGCACCTCATATGTAGGTGATACAACCCATCCGATTACATTATTGCGGTTTTTCCTGTACGGATGGATTCCCCTAGCGTACCACACCGCTTCAACGGCGCCGCACTCTGTCTTGCCGCTGCGATTACCGCCGAATACCCAACGGTTGCGCAGCTTAGAGCGGTGAAAGGCAATCTGCTTGATGTGCTTTTTTCTGCCCGTATTATATTTCGAAAGCTTATCAAACCTGTTGCGACGCTCAAGTATAGCCTCAATCTCCCGTATCGTCGAAATAATTCTAATTTCGCCACTATGCTCTAACATGTTTATACCCTTCCTCAATTTTCCGCTTTATTTTTTGCATATTTTGGTGTATAATTCTAATAGAATTGTTTGGGGTGTTTAGCTTGTGAAAAAATTTATATTGGCGATTATGATAACTTCATTGTTGTTTGCGTTCTGCGCCGCGCCTTTGACGGCTGTCGCGGAGGACGGTGATTTTGTCAAAATCGAGGGAGAGGCGGTAGGATTCTACAGAGCCGTCAATCAGACCATGACGCTTCAGTTTTATCTGCCCGCAGATACCTACGCCAAGGTAATATTCGACGACCAAGGCGAATACTACGGAATCAGCTACAACAACATCAGCGGATACCTGCGCAAAAGCGATGTTACCAAGAATTCGCAAGTAACAATATACAAGAATGTGTCTAACCCTTATTCGGCAACTGTCATCACGCTCAAACCTGACAAAAAGCTCTATACTTCCACAGACATCAGCTCATTCTCCTTGCATAATCCAAGCAATACCTTGACCTATATTGGCAGAACCGGGATTGATACTGTATGGTTTGCCGTTAAGAAAAATAACGAGCAGTCAATATATTATGTCCTTGAGGGCGATATATTTGTGCCCGAGCCTGACCCTGACCCAGATCCCGACCCGGAGCCGAGTAATGGGGGCAGTGAAGAGCCTAGCAATAACCTTGTCAAGGCATTGCTGATAATAGGTATAGTGATTCCGGCGCTCATCATAGTATTTTTGCTCTTCAAGCCCAAAAGAAGACGCCCGAATAGCCATAGGTATATGGATGACAATCCTCGCAGAAGACATGACGATGATTACTACTACGATGACGATTATTACGAATGACATTACAACATCCGCTATTCGTATGGCAGCAACATCCGTTATTACCAACAGTAGCAACATACCGCGCAAAGCGCTGATTTCACTTGCAAAAACAGCTATACCGTTTGATGATTTTGAACTTGAGCTACCCCTTTCACATAATTGACCACAGTTTTTTTAATTTGCTTAGTTTCGGTATTATCAGCTACCGCCGCGCATTGCGCCTCATTTCTACAACCCCTTTCAATGTTCACTTTCTGAGTGTCTCTAACTTGCTTTTTCATTCTGATAAAGAACGGTTCATCGCCGAACTCTGATTCTATTTTGCCTTCTGAAAAACCTGTTTTGTTGAGCGTCTTTGCAAAAGTCTGCAGTGCTTTATCATAATACCTGAATACCGTTCTAAGCGACACCCCAAAAGCGTCTTTGATATCGCTGAACTCCTTTTGTTCGATAAAGTGCAGTATAAGAATCTCTCTGTCTCGCGGCTGCAGCATCTCCAGAGTTTGGTTGACTAATGCCTTTAGATTATATATTCCAGCTCTTCTGTATGTATAATTGATTATCTTTTCGTAGATAACACCCGTTGTGCCTCGGTACCCTGAGTTGTAGCCGCTTGCGACAAGGCAATCAATGCTCTTCCCTAATGCCTCATACAGCCTGTCAAGATGCTTGTAGCCTTCCAACAACACTCTGCTAATAATAACATCCTCTTTCTGCATAATGACCTCCTTAATGTATGAACATTTGTTCATATAATCATTATACATCAAACAAAGCAGCTTTTACAGTAAAAAATGCCAATTATTTTACAAAAAACAGCAATTTTATTTTGATTCGACAAAAAAATAAAAAATACGCGCCTTGCGGCGCGCGTGACAGATTTTTTGGTCTGCGTTATGGAAGTACAGCTTGTTTACCCGTTCTTTGCATACAATACCAAATTTCGCGCATATGCGGCGCCGTTGAAGCTTGCCGGCATATTCTCTCCGCCAATAGTCTCTGACCAATTCGCCGCGCCCAAATCCGTTGCAAGAGTGACCGTCTGCGACACATTGTATACGACCTCGCGCAAAGTTGCCGAGCCGTCTGCCGACTTATAGGTTATCGTGTAGTCTACAAGCGCCCATTGCGCAATCAGCGATATGGAGTAATTGCCGCTTGTAATATAGCTCTTTATTTCTTCCGCAGAGTTTGCACCCGAAGCGAACACCTTAGTGCCGGGATTGACTTTCCATCCGATAAAGGTATAGCCTGTTCTGGTAGTTGAGGGAATATTGACTGTGACACTGTTCTCGGTGAATACAACCGTGCTTACGCTTTCACCCGAATTAGGATTGAATATAACCTCATAATTCTTATAAAACTTGGGATAAAGAGTCAAATTGCCGTGGCTTCCCTGCAATACGATGTAGTTTCCTCCACTTTTGTACTGCTCAACAGTCAATCCTGCATCCTTGAACCACCCTGCGAATGTGTATCCGACTTTTGCCGCCTGCGGCAAATTGAAGCTGACATCTGTAATCTTATACGAGTTAATCTGTATCCCCGATACAGTTTCGTTGGCGCCGAGCTGATATGTGATGGTGTAATCAACAATGCTCCATTGCGCATTCAAGGTTATATCGCCCGTCATACCTGGACTGATTGCAGATATTACCTGTTGATTAGCGCTGTTTTGCCAGCCTGTAAAGCTATATCCGGTGCGGGTAGGCGCATTCAGCGCAAAACCACTCTCAATATTATAATTTGCTGGATTGGACTGACCAGCCGACCCGTTGTTAAGATTGTATGTAATGGTGTATTCTATAGGAGTCCACACGGCAGTCAATGTCAGATTGCCCTTAGTCCCCTTGACAATAGCCGTAATAATAGTACCGTTGCCCTTGTCAAAACCTCCAAAAATGTAGCCCTCCTTACTCTCCGAATCCAGCGCGAAGGCTTGTTCAATGTCATAAGTTGAACGATTGCTTACATTCAGGCTCCCTGACGGCACGCCAACATAGGTAATTGTGTATACAATCTTGCTCCACCGCGCATAAAGCGTGGTGTTCTGCTGAACCTGAGAGGCATAGTTCCAAGAACTGCTGCTGTATATTCCCGAGTTCTTCGTATACCAGCCGATAAAGTTGTAACCGTCTCTTGAGGGACTGGTTATCGACGGGGCGATCCCGTTAACCGTGCGTAGAATTATGGACGAAGGCGCCCCGGTATAATCATAATCATAGGTAACATCGTACTCCTGCACTTGCTCTATTACCTGATATGACATAGTCAGATTTCTGAATCGGTTAAGGCTGTCCGTATAGCGCAAGGTAAAGCTGTATGTGCCCAAGTTAGCGGTAGAGAACCCCGTTACAGTCATTCTATCCGCACTGTACGCAATGTCTAAGGCAGTTTCGTCCGAATATGTTACCACATATTCCAAAAACTCAAGTCTGGAAATCAACGCGGATATTAGAGTGCCTCTTTGGAAAATCAATACGGGCGCGTGCTTGACGGAAAAGCCCGTCATAGTAGCGTGCGCCGATACGGTATAGGGCACTTGAATACTCGCTATACCTCCCCTTGTATCAACTGACACAATCAAGCTACGCGTTGTGGCGCCGGCAGTTGCGGTCTTGCTGTTAAAACTGCCGGAGCTAATCATGCCCTCGGTAATTGTTATATCCTCCTGCGTGTCGTCGCTGTATGTCACCCTCAAGATTGCGCCGGCAATAGACAACGTATCATTGACCATATACTCAGTCTTAAACCCGACAGCCTCCACACTAGTAACGGTAACCAAATTAATCTGCTGCGAAACAGTGTATGCAAAGGTTGTATTTCTCCCCTCAAATGTGACCACAAGAGTATACGTGCCGATATTAGCGGTAGAAAGTCCGCTGACCATATCT
>CAYTUT010000120.1:0-448 GCA_964441295.1 uncultured Christensenellaceae bacterium
CAACTACCATATAAATAAATGCATACGCAAAAGCAACAATTGCATATAAATAGCAAAGGCTAATTATATTGTGTAATATAATTTTTTGGCGTTTAGAAATATCTTTCATGTATTAAACATTAATATGATAATTTAAGGTTACTTATTCTATAAATATATTAATATGTTTTATTGAACATAATAATTGTTTTATGTTATAATTTCGCTAGAGGTACTATGGTAAAAATTATTGTAATTATTTTATTTACAGTCACTTATGCTCTTTTATTGGCATTTCCAAAAAAAAGAGCATACATAGCGTTTACATCTGCTCTAGTCTTTGTAGTTAGCGGCATAATGCCTCTATCTAAAGTTTTTGATACTATAGACTGGAATGTGCTTATGATGATTACCGGAACGATGGGTATTGTATCGCTTTTTATTGATTCAAAAATGCCTTCTCTTCTTG
>CAYTUT010000120.1:458-5448 GCA_964441295.1 uncultured Christensenellaceae bacterium
TTAATAATAAAAAAAACATCTAATCTTAAATGGGCAATTGTAGCCTTATCACTATTCGCTGGGCTTATTTCTGCTTTTATTGATAATGTAGCGACTGTTCTAATAGTTGCTCCTATTGCTGTAAATATTTCTAAAAAATTAAAAATTTCTCCAGTTTCAAGTATAATTGCAATTGCTGTTTCTTCTAATCTTCAAGGAGCCGCCACTCTTGTGGGAGACACTACTTCAATTCTTCTAGGAGGGTATGCCAATCTAAATTTTCTTCAATTTTTCTTTGTTGAGGGTCGCATCGGTATTTTTTGGGTAGTTCAAGCAGGAGCGATAGCGGCAACAGGAGTATTGGTTTATATTATGAGAAAGGAAAAACAGGAAATCAAACTATTTGAAAAAACTATGGTTGATGATGTTTTCCCATCCTTCTTATTAATAGGTATGGTTCTACTTCTCATTATTGCTTCATTTTTACCAAATATGCCCAAAACTATAAACGGAAGTATATGTGTGTCAATATTTGCGATAGGCTTAATAAGGGAATTATTTCGCCATAATAGTATAAAGGCAATAAAAAAACCAATTAAGGAAATAGACTATTTTACTGTTTTGCTACTAGCGAGTCTGTTTGTGGTTATAAGCGGAATATCTGAAGCCGGACTTGTAACGGATATTAGTTTATTATTTGTAAAGGCTAGTCAACATAACATTTTTTTGATTTATACTTTAATTGTTTGGGTATCTGTTTTGCTGTCTGCATTTATAGATAATATACCTTATGTAACTACGATGCTTCCAGTTACGGCAGGCATCGCCGGAATTTTGGGGATTGAACCAAATCTTCTTTTCTTCGGTCTTTTAATTGGCGCCACCTTAGGGGGCAACCTTACTCCAATAGGTGCATCAGCAAATGTAACAGCTATCGGTATTTTAAGAAAAGAAGGGTACGAAGTTAAGGGGAGAGATTTTATGAAGATAGGACTCCCTTTTACACTTGCAGCAGTAACTGTAGGTTATATTCTAATATGGGTTATATGGTCTTAATTTAAATGAAATGAAACCAAATATATCACTATTTATTTTCAACTACTACAAAACCTACAAAAGATATTCAAAGCATATAGCAGTAGTATCCATATCGGTTAGGAATGAGTTGCCCAAAAGTTTTATGCCTTTTTTATGCCTTAAGTTAAAAATGGGGTCAAAAAAATGGTGCAATGGCTGAAATACTGTGGTCTAAGGTTTTAGAGAAAAGCTGTATGCCTTTTTTGTGCCATTTTGCACCGCAAGTGTTTCAGGCAAAGAAAAACACCGAAAAACTCGTGTTTTCGGTGCATTTTGGAGCTATTGACGGGATTCGAACCCGTGACCTCTTCCTTACCAAGGAAGTGCTCTACCTACTGAGCTACAACAGCGAGGGTTGATTTTGCTGGTTTTTAAGTGGTTTAGACCACAGTACATTTTAGCTAGTTTTGAGCCTATTTTGCCTTAGCTGTCAGTATTACCAAGGACGCGCTCTACCTACTGAGCTACAACAGCGAGTGCTGATTATTGGGGTTTTTACAATTTTGTACGCCGTGTGGTTAGATGGGGCTTCAACTTTGTTTATTTGAATTACCAGCCATTCAGCCGCCATATCGAAAGAATACCGCCGTGCAATTAATGCTTTATCATTATAGATAATTGCGCAAATTTTGTCAAACAAAAAAACTTTGTTTCGATTAGGTTTAAGTAAATTTATTTATTTATCCATAGGTATTGAAAGTTTTTGCAATCAATGGTAAAATTTTGGTATGGAGAAGGAAAAACACGACGAAATGAATTTTTACGAGCGGGTATATGAGGCGGTGCGGACTATACCGCGCGGTAGTGTCGCTAGCTATGGTCAGATTGCGACAGCTATTGGCTTCCCTCATATGGCTAGAGAGGTGGGATGGGCGCTTCACGCTAACCCTGAGCCCGGATACATACCTTGTCACCGCGTGGTCGATATAGCGGGCAACCCCGCAAAGTCTTTTGCTTTCGGCGGCGGCAACGCGCAACGCGCGCTTCTTGAGGCAGAGGGTGTTATTTTTGACGAGGACGGCAGAGTAAAAAAGGAATATTTTGTAAAAAAGCTGGTTAGGAGAATAGAATGATACTATCATCGTTGCCTAATATTGGTAAAAATCTTGAAGCGCAACTAAATGCGGTTGGCATAACTACTGCAGAAGAGCTGAAAGAAATCGGCAGTAAAGAAGCCTGGCTGAGGATTTTGTCCATTGATAATTCAGCGTGCTATATGCGGCTTTCGGCGCTTGAAGGAGCGATACAAAGAATACGTTGGCACAACCTTCCGCCTCCTGTCAAAGAGGAACTAAAGCGCTTCTACAACGCGGTTAAGCACAGCTGATTGTGAGCGCTGATTACCGGCTGATGCCGTCAAGGATTGAATTATGCCTATAGAAAGAGTAATACTAGCATTCGCATTGACTTTGGTTGCGGGGTTGTCTACCGGAATAGGCAGCGCGATAGCGTTCTTTGCCAAGCAGACCAATACAAAGTTTTTGTCCGTCAGTCTCGGCTTCTCGGCGGGAGTGATGATATATGTTTCTTTTGCGGAGATTTTCCCTAAGGCAAATCAGGTCCTTTCAGGGGCGCTAGGCATGCGCAATGGCGCGATAATAACTGTAGTAGCCTTTTTTGCTGGTATGTTACTTATCGCGCTTATTGACAAATTGATACCCGAGAAGGATAATCCGCATGAAATAAAATGTATAGAAAACTGCGAAAATCATAATAATAGCGGCAAGAAAAAATTGATGCGCTCTGGCGCGCTGACAGCGCTCGCGATAGCGATACACAATTTTCCCGAGGGCTTGGCGACATTTGTTGTCGCGCTCGAAGACCTTACCATAGCGATACCGATAGTCGTGGCGATAGCGATACACAATATACCTGAGGGCATTGCGGTTTCGGTGCCAATATACTATGCCACGGGCAACAAAAAGAAAGCGTTCGGGTACTCGTTTTTGTCGGGCTTGTCAGAGCCTTTTGGCGCAATAATAGGCTACTTGATACTACTGCCTATCATGAGCGATGTAGTGTTTGGGATACTGTTTGCTGCCGTTGCGGGGATAATGATATTTATATCGCTTGACGAACTATTGCCTTCGGCAAGAGAATACGGGGAGCATCATTTGTCTATTTACGGCTTGGTTGCGGGCATGGCAGTTATGGCGGTTAGCCTATTGCTGTTTTTGTGATATGGCTTAACTGTTACAAGGAGGAATGAATGAAAGCACTGGTTGTTTATTGGAGCGGCACCGGCAATACCGAAAATATGGCTAGCGGTATATGTGACGGGATGAGGTCGGCGGGAGTTGAGGTGACGCAGTGCCGCATAGACCAGATAGAAGCGAGCAACGCGCTTAAATATGACAAAATAGCATTGGGTTGTCCGGCAATGGGCAGTGAGGCTTTAGAAGAGCGCGAATTCGAACCGTTCTTCAGCAAAATAGAAGACGAATTGAAGGGCAAGTCCGTTGTTTTGTTTGGCTCTTACGGCTGGGGAGACGGCGAATGGATGCGTAAATGGGCCCGACGCGTGTCCGAATGCGGGGCAATCTTGTACGGTGATGGCTTGATTATCAATCAGGCATCGGATTCGGCATACGAGGTCTCTTTCGACTACGGCAAAGCATTCGGCGGGATATAACGGTATTTTGTTGGACTAAGCAACAAAACAAGGTAATCAGGGCAACGCATACTTGCGCTTTCGCGGCGGTCATGCGATAATGCCAGGGAGGTATAATAATGGAAAAAATAAAGATCGCAATACTTGGCTATGGCAACCTCGGGCGCGGCGCAGAGCTTGCGGTGAAAAATAGTCCGGATATGGAGCTGGTTGGCGTATTCACAAGGAGAGAAAATGTCAAAATCGCAGAAGGATATGCCAAAAATATCAATGCGCTTTTGGATTACAAGGGGTCAATAGATGTGTTGCTGCTCTGCGGCGGCTCGGCTACGGATTTGCCCGAACAGGGGCCGGAACTGCTTGAGCATTTCAATACGGTAGATTCATTTGATACGCATGCAAAGATACCCGAGTATTTCGACACAATGGATCGTATCGGCAAGGAGAACGGGCATCTTGGAATTATCTCGGTTGGCTGGGATCCGGGGCTGTTCTCGATAGCAAGGATGCTTATGCAAGCAGTGCTTCCTAACGGCTCGGAGTATACTTTTTGGGGCAAGGGCGTATCTCAAGGACACAGCGATGCAATCCGCCGCATAAAAGGCGTTGTGGATGCAAGACAATATACCATTCCGCGAGAGGCGGCGGTCGATAGAGTAAGGGCTGGGGGCAATCCAACGCTGACCGCGCGAGAAAAGCACATTAGGGAGTGCTTTGTAGTTGCAGAGGAGGGCGCGGATAAGGAGTGCATAAGGGAGCAGATAATCAATATGCCCTATTACTTCGCCGACTATGACACAATAGTGCATTTTATCAGCGCAGAAGACCTAAGATACAAGCATTACGGACTTCCGCACGGCGGCAGTGTGTTAAGAAGCGGCGATACATATTCGGAGAACAAGCATGTATTGGAATTCAAGCTTAAGCTGGACAGCAATCCCGAGTTTACCGGGAGCGTGATGGCGGCGTATGCCCGCGCGACATACAGGATGTATAACGAAGGATTAAGGGGATGCCTCACCGTATTTGATGTGCCCCTTGCAAAAATATCACTCTTAAGCGGAGAGGAAATAAGAGCGCAACTGCTTTAGCCTCTATAATTGCTTCGACAAATTATCCCTCTCTGTGTTGTACTGCGCAATGCAGAATGGGTTTCGGTGTATAAATATAAAAAATAATGCATAAAATCACATAAATATTGAATAAATATATAAATATTCAATATTATATAAAAATATATTCAAAATTGTTGCATATATAATTTTTTTTTGGTATTATGAATACATCAATTTCAATTAAGGAGAACTAAAATGAAAAAGATAG
>CAYTUT010000121.1:0-5351 GCA_964441295.1 uncultured Christensenellaceae bacterium
AATGAACATTGAATAACTTTTTCTACAGTAGATAAATTCTCATAAATTTTTCCTACAATAAATTTTTCAAAATCAAACTTTCCTTCGAAATAACTGCTAAACTTCTCATAATTGGTACGTTTGGTCATACATTTTATACTATTCCAAATCTCTTCATCAGCATTAGAAAGCACTGCAAAAGTATAAGTACGATTGATTCCTTCGATCCTTTTGAGCAATAAGCTATTATTTTCAACAAGTGTTTCTTTGTTTTTTCTATTTTTCTCAATCATAGGTACAATTACATTAAAATACACTATCGGAAAAATAATCAATAGTCCTATGATTGTTAGGGTTACTCCTATCACTTGTTGCCTCCTTCATTTTTTCTTCTTCAGTCTTCTTCAGTCATCTATTGAAAATATTGTTGAGTTGACATCTATTTCAAGTAGTAGTATAAGTTGCCGTTAAAATTCTTGTCTAAATTTTCTTTACTATCAAAAAATATATACTCATCCTTGTAAAAATCAAGTTCGTCAATCGCCTTAATAGCCAAATAATACTCGTTTTTTATTGAATCGGAAATCCCGTTTTGCGAGTTCGTCGCTTTCTGGGCTTCAGTTCTATAAAACACTATAACACCATATCCATTCGTTATTATTTGCCAAATGCCCGCATCGGTTTTATATTTGCGTATTACTTCTTTGCTCGTTGTCCTCTCGACCTTGTTTACAATATAATTCATATAGTCAATGGGAAACCAGTAGTGATAGTCAAGCCATATTTCATTCTCTTCTGCACCAATCGAAAAATTATATTTTTCTGCCAACTCAAAAAACTTTGACATAACAAGCGATTGTTTTTTTTTGTCAAATTCCATTTTATAAGCTTGGTGTCCGCCTATATTTTCGACAAAAATTTTATTCTGCATTGATTCACGTTCCTGATACGAGGCTACTTGGCAAGTTAAACGATAACGCTTTCCGTGATTTAGAAAGTGTTTTTTTGGTTTATTAAAAGCAGAGTATTTCTCGTATGTTATGTCGTATATCGTAAGCCCAAACTCGCTTTCAATATATTGTTTAAGTTCGGAAAACATAGGTGACAAAACTACCTCTTTTTTTTGAACTGCCAATGTTCGATTATATGATTGCTTATCTATCCAAAACATATTATTATTTTATCAATAATCTGTCCAAAAATCAAGCCTAGATTTTCACCTTATCCTCAAACCTCTTTGCAACTCGATCATCTAAGCCTTTTAGTTTCTTAACCGCTTTAGCTATAAATCTTCTTGGCTTAATAGCAGAAGAACCGCTGTTTAATATGTTTGCGATCTTGGCATAGGGTGTACCGTCGGGGGCATTGCCTTCGTATTCAAGGTGATAACCGTAGCGTTTACCGCTTGAAAGTTTAGTCCTTTTAAGGCTTGCTTTTAGACCACCAGTTGCTTCGGGTGTATTGTCTTGCAACTCGCGTTCCACACCGTCAGTTTCTTCATCTATTTGCTCCTTTAGGCTTTCAACCGCTATATCTCCGACTTTGCTGAGGTCTGCAAAATAATTGGCGAGGGCTTCGGTTAGTCCGTCATTGTATTCGCTCATAGCCTTGTTCTCCCGCTCTTTGTCATCTCAGCTACAGTCATGGGAGAATTCTTCCTTACTTTCTTGCCATCAACCGCTTGCAATGCTTTGCTGTCAATTTCCGCCGTATAGTTTAAAAGGTCGAACAAAACATTCAATCCCATATCGCCGATGTGAACGGTTACTCCGGTCTTTATGCTTGCATATAGAAGCTGCGTTGTGAAATCCGTTTCTATATCGGAGTTAAAGCCCACCTCCGCCGCTTTGAGTCTTTCTGTTCTTGTCGGTTATAAACAGCGACAAAAACTCCATGAGTTCCGATACGGTCACCTTATCTGCTATCCACCAGGGCGGTATCTCGACTATTAAATCGGTAACATCGGGCTTTGCCGGGTACTTCGCTGTTGCCATTAGTGCAGCTAAAAAGTTAAGGACGAATTCGGTATCAAAGGCATAATCGCTGACCGCAGTCAATAGTTCTGCCTGTTCGCTTTCAGTAAGCGCGGCCAAGTCATCCGTTGTCTTTATGTTCATTTGTCCGAATTTCTTGACGGTTGCTGTATCCGCGCTTTTCTTTGCAAAAGCTACAATATCGTTTAATAGGTCGCGCCCGAAATATGATTTATATAATATGAATGTGAGCGCGTTGCCGACAAGCTTTATCTTGCCGCCATTACCGTCATCAAGGCTTTTGACAAGTCCGTACATTATTCCACCGCCTTGTCGGGTATGTAGATTTCGTCCTGAACATCCGACCATATATCTTTGTTGGTTTCGCTGTTTATAATGCTGTATGTCGCTTGTTGCAGCTTTCCTTCTGCGTCCGTATATGTATAAGGCGCAATCTTAACATTAAGGGTCAAATCCCTTATTGTCTTGCCGTCAAAAGTAACGCTGTTTAGACTAGGCAAAGAGAATGTTGCCTTGTAGATTGTAAACATACTTTCTGAACCATCGCCTACTTGCGAATAATATCCGAATGCAACCTGTTTGGGCTTGGCGCTCTTTCCCGATATTACAACAGCTCCGTTCATATCCGTTGTAACATTGAAAAACTTTGAATACACGCTGTACGGCAACACGGCAAACTTGACCGTTCCCTCTCCCGTCACTGCGCTTGCCAGCGTAATATAGGCGGGGTTATCGTCGGCATTTATCTCTGTCACCTCTTGCGAGAATTCAAGCTTAACCTCGACAAGTCCTTCGTGGTAGGTCTTATCGCCGAATGTTCCGTCCGTCTTTAATTCTGCCGCAAAAAACTTACGATTACCTGTTTCATATAATTGGCTTATGTCTATATTATCAGCCATTTTTGTTCCTCCTTTAGAAATATATCTTGCTTACAAATAGGGTTTGGCGATACAAGCGGGTGTCCTGCTCATATTCTTCGCCTTGCATTTCCACCTCAAATAGGTGTTCAGTGAGTTTTTCTTCCAACCGTCCGAGAAAATCGGACAGTTCCTTAGACTCAAAACTTCGGATGCTGAACACATCAATTTGCGCATAGAACTCTCTTCCGTATACTTTGTCATCCGCGCGGTGAGAGGGTTCTGAGTCTATAACCTCGTATATGATGTAGTTGCCTACTGTTCCGTCACGGTTTTTGTTATACCAATAACTAAACTCATCAGGTTTTATCTCATCTTCACCTATGCCGTCTTTAATGCGTAAGAGCTTAAACACCGATTTGAGGTCTTTCTTCCCCAGAGTCCGCGCCCTACAGTTCGTCATATTCCTCATAATCCGCTACCTCCGGCTTGCACCTTACAGCCCTCAGACTCAAGTCGCGCTCATACCAACAATAGCCGTCAACGCTTTTTATGACAAAGGTGTCGCCACGGAATTCGAGGTATAACCCTGCCTTTATTTTCTTATTATAGTTGACCTTGAACACAGTGCTTTGCTCCGATCCGCTTGCTTTGGCGGCAAACTTTTCACGCTCCGATAGTTCACGGACAAATGCATGGAGACCATTCCTGTTATGAATGTACCTCTTTATCTTGCGTTCGTTACCGGATAAATCCCGCCCTGTTTTAACCTCGTATATTGATATAAGTTTGTCTTTTATCTCGCTCAAAACTGTTTCCTCCTTAAATCGGAAAGCATAACGGCAAGAGTCGTTTCGAGTTCCGCCGTATCAAATTCCTTGCTATCCCTGTGAAAATAGAGCTGCCACACTGTAAACAGCACGGCGGTCTTGACTATCTCCGGCGTGTCGGCATCTATCGGATTCCGCAATACCTTTTCCACCAGGTGTTCGGCAGAGGACAAAAAGACGGCGAGGAGTCTATCTTGTTCCACGCCGTCTAGTCCTAAATATTGTTTAATCTCACCGATTGAGGTCTTATTCATTGTATCTCGGCTGTGTCTGGATGACAAAAACGGTGTTTATGCTTTCCGCTGAAGTGAGTTCAATCGATACACGGTCGAGTTCTTTTCTGCCTAAAGCATCCGCCGTAATCGCCGCAACATATACTCCGCCCGCCGAAAGCGTTTTTCCTGTTGCCTCAATTTTCTCGTATTCGGTATCTGTGTTTGCCTTAAACAAGAATGGTATGTTTTCCGCCGTACCGCCTTCCGTGTTAGCCTTAACCTTTACGGTTAATTCGTTTTCATCCGAGTTGTCGATTATAAAAGCAACAACCCTGTAATTATTTAAGACAAATTCGGGACTTGAAAGAGGGCTTGCTCCGCCCTCTACTTTTGTAATTTTTGGTAGTCTTTCAAATATCATCTTTCAATCTCCTTTAGTTTCTTTTGGCTAGAGCCACGAACGGTGAAAGAGTTGCCGAGCCTTTATAAGGGGTAATCGGCTTGTTCCATATGGGCTGTCCGTCCACTCTGTACACAAAACGGAATACCGATTCGTCATAGAGAAAGCGGACATGGATAGAGGATGCTGCGCTTATTCCACCCTTATCAATGAGTAGATACTGGCTGAGGTCTGCAAGGATAATGTCCCCTACATCTCCGAGTTCCGGACATTGTTCAAGCGGTACAACGGGTCTGCCGAACAGCGTTGCGTAAGGGCTTTCCGATAATCCGCCCGCCGGTATGTATACAGGCTTGTCACCGACTTGTAGCATATACAACAGCGGTTCGATTTGCTGATTGATATACCATACGGCGTTTGCGCTGCTGCGGCTCCATAGCCTTGACCACATCTTAACAAGGTTCTCTACGGTTACCTTTGCGGTCTGTCCTTGTTCCAACTCCTGCTTGACAACAGCGTTGCTTTTCAGTATACCAAGCGGCTGTCCTGCGCCGTTACCGTGAAGGATGGCATCGTCAATCTTAAAGGCGAATTCCTCTTGGAATGCCTGTCTTATTACCGCTTCCAAAGCCGCCGCATCCTGCAAAAGTTCATCCGTCGCATAACACAAGCCCGTTAGTTTCTTAAGGCTTAGGTCTATTTGTCTGAATTTAGGCTTGGATTCGGCAAGTTTCTCCGCCTCGTCCGTCCAGAATGTCTGCACACCTCCGAACCTGTTGCCGTTGGTGCGGTTGTCATCCTCAATAGCATTGATTTTCAAACCATTTGCGTTGGTGCTGATAGGGATTTTTCTTACCTTTGACGCGAGAATTCCCTTTTCGAAAGTCTTTTTTAAGAGTTCCGATACAAAGTCTTTTTGCACCAAGAACCCTCCGTCCGTGGGATTGGTTTCATTCAAGCCGCTAGCCGCGCGTGTCGATAATCTCTCATCGATTCTGCCGCCGGGAGCCGCCGCTCTGTAAACCGCCATCAGTTGCTCTCCCAAATTGCGGAATCCCTTATCCTCTGTTTTCGGG
>CAYTUT010000122.1:0-5317 GCA_964441295.1 uncultured Christensenellaceae bacterium
TAGCGGTGCTGCTCATCGGGTTGGGAGTTTCTTTCTTTCTCTCCTATCGGTACAACTATACATGGTACGCAATCTTTATCGGCATATCCGTTGTTGTTGCAGTGGGTATGTCGATGAATGTATACAATGCCTTGACCACGGTGTTTTATGTGGAGCAGGATGCGCTGATAATCGAAAGCGGCTCTGCAAAAAAAAGGGTTATAATATCGTACGCATTAATTAACCGTTGTGTTGTGACGCAAAACAATGTGGACAAGCTGTTCAAAACAAAACAGCTTATTATTCATTATCCTGACTATAAGGGGATAATAACCGAGCACAGCCTAGGACTTAGCGCCGAACACGCAGACCGCTTGGCGGAGCAAATTAGCAGCAGAATGTCGGGAGGAAAGGGCGTATCGCAGTAAAGCTGCAGTACGGACACTGTATAGCAGTGTTATATAATTTGGCAATCTAAGAAAGGTTTTTATCGGAGATAAATGAGACAAAACGGGAGGACAATTATGGACTATATCAACTCGTACAAAGAATGGATTGAAAGGGTAAGGGTAGACGAGAGGGAAGAGCTTGTGGCATTAGCGGGCGATGACACCGAGCTAAGAGAGCGATTCTCGCTGCCGCTTGCTTTCGGCACTGCGGGGATGCGCGGCACATTGGGACTAGGCTCTTTCCGTATGAACCTGTATACCGTAAGGAGAGCGACTGCAGGTCTTGCCGAGTACATCGTGCGGCTAGGCGAGCAGGATAGGGGCGTAGTAATTGCGTACGATACACGCAACATGTCATATGAGTTTGCGTTGACCGCGGCACGGGTTTTGGCCGCCAAAAAGATAAAAGTATTTTTGTTCGAAAATGTGCGTCCTGTGCCTATATGCTCATTCAGCATAGGTTATTTTAACGCTATTGCCGGCATTATGATAACAGCCTCGCATAATCCCAAAGAATATAATGGCTACAAGGTGTATGGCGCCGACGGCGCCCAGATGTCTCCCGAGGCAACGGCTGCGGTTGTAGAAATAATCGAAAAGTGCGGTTATTTTGGTGTCGAGGAGGCGGATATTGCAATCAACCGCCGCGAGCAGGTGATAGGGCTGGACAATGCCTATATCAACGAATATATTCAGGTTGTCGGAGAGGGCGTGGACGAAGCGTATTACAATACGATTGCCAAGCTTTCGCTCTCTCCCGAGGCGGTGAAAGCCGAGGGCGGACGGCTCAAGATAGTATACACCCCCATTCATGGTACCGGATATGTGCCCGTTACCACGATACTCAAGCGCATGAACATTCCTTGCAATGTAGTGAAAGAGCAGGTATCGCCTGACGGCAACTTCCCTACGGTTAAGATGCCCAATCCCGAGCAGCCGGACGCATTGCTCTTAGGCATTAAGTTAGCTAATGAGCTCAACAGTGATGTGGTGATAGGTACCGACCCCGATGCTGACCGCATGGGTGTAGCAATTAGGGACAATGCAGGGCAATTCGTGCTTCTTAACGGCAACCAGATAGGAGCGCTGTTGATGGACTACATACTCAGACGCCACAGCGAGAATAATACACTGCCGGCGAACGCCGCTGTGGTCAAGACCATAGTCACGACCTCACTGGCTAAGAAAATTGCCGAAAGCTACGGCGCGAAGTGCTTTGATGTATGGGCCGGGTGCAGGTTGAGCGGCGAAAAAATCAAAGAAGGGGGCGAGAGCGGGGAATATACCTTTATGTTCGGATACGAGGAGAGTTACGGCTATCTTGCAGGGACTCACGCAAAGGACAAGGATGCGGTTGTATCTGCGATGCTCTTTGCCGAAATGGTATGCTATTATAAGAGCATCAATGTATCCTTGATTAACCGGTTAGAGGAGTTGTTCCAAAAATACGGTTATTATGTGGAAAAGAGTGTATCGCTGTCTTTCGCAGGGCTTGACGGAATGGCAACAATGGCCAACAAAATGAACAGGCTCGCGCTCACCAAAATAACCAATCTTGACGGAATAGATGTATGTTACACCAGTAATTACAGGGATAGAGTAACAGAGTACGCCGACGGCACAAAGGAGCAGATATTGCTGCCCAAAAGCGATGTTATGTACTACTCTTTAGCAAGCGGCGACTGGGTATGCGCCCGTCCTAGCGGAACTGAGCCAAAGCTCAAATTGTATGTCTCGGTATCTGCGGAGAGTATGGATGATGCGGCGCGCAAGGCGGACCGCCTGATAACTGCTCTAGGAGAATACATCAAGGATTAGTGTAGCCATTGAGAGATTGCTTTCATACTTAACTTTGATAAAAGCTATGGAAATATTTACAAAAAATAACGCCGACAACAGGCGTTATTTTTTGTGTCGGCTATCAAGCAACTATGCAAAAAAAGTCCAAGATAGCAGTACAAATTGTAGCACATATTAGATTTTGTGATAAGGCTGGAGGCTACAAAAGAGCCAACATGTTTGCACAATGAAGGTTTTTGTGTTATAATTGACTGGTAAATTTCATTTTTTACAGATTGGAGGTCATATGGCAGCAAGAAAAGCTAAAATCAATTTTGAGGAAAGAATGGAGCAGTTGAGCCAGCTCGCTTACAATAACGATGTTATTGCCAACGAGTTATACGACAAGCACAAGGTGTTTCGCGGACTCCGCGACAACAACGGAGTAGGCGTAGTAACGGGTCTTACAGAGATATCGGAGATTAATGCTTTTCGTAAGGACGAGGAGGGCAACCGTATACCCATTGAGGGCGAACTTTTTTATAGAGGCATAAATATTTATGAGCTTGTCGACGGTTACAAAAAAGAGAAAAGATACGGGTTCGAGGAGACGGCATATCTTCTGCTTTGCGGCAAACTGCCCAACGAGAAAGAGCTGAAAGAGTTTAACGAGTTGTTGATTAATTACCGCGTGTTGCCGGATACATTCGTTAGGGATGTAATTTTGAAGGCGCCGCCTAAGGACATGATGAATGCGCTCTCGAGATGTATTCTCACGCTATATTCATACGATGACAATGCTGACGACACTTCGATTAAGAATGTTTTCAGGCAGACTCTGCAGCTGATTTCGCTTACTCCGCTGATTGCGGTATACAGCTATCAGGCGTATAAGCATTACCATCAACGCAAAAATTTAGTAATCAGATATCCTAAGCCCGAGTTGTCCATTGCGGAGAACATCTTGTACATGCTCAAGGGCTCGGGAAAATATACCAAAGAGCAGGCGGCAATGCTGGATATTTGCCTGATACTTCACGCAGAGCACGGAGGAGGCAACAACTCAACCTTTACGACTCATGTCGTAACATCTTCGGGCACCGACACATATTCGGCGATATCGGCATCCCTTGGCTCCCTGAAGGGACCTAAGCACGGCGGAGCCAACATTAAGGTTGTTCAGATGTTTGAGGACATTAAGGATCATCTTAAAGATTACAGCGATGAGGCAATATGCGAGTACCTCAATAAGCTGCTGGATAAAGAAGCCTTTGATAACAGTGGTCTGATATACGGAATGGGCCACGCGATATATTCGCTGTCTGACCCTCGCGCGAACATTCTTCATGACTGTGTTAAGGAGTATGTGGACAGCAGGGATCTTGACGAGGATGATGATAGAGATTATCTCCTCTATGAAAAAATAGCGGCGCTAGGCCCGCAGGTAATACAAGGTAAGCGCAAGATATTCAAGGATGTCAGCGTAAATGTAGACTATTATTCGGGATTTTTGTACAAGCTGTTGCGTATACCTGAGGAGCTTTTCACACCTGTATTCGCTATTGCAAGAATGGCAGGCTGGACAGCGCACCGTCTTGAGGAACTAGCCAATAAGGGCAAGATAATAAGACCTGCTTACATCGCCGTAGCCGAAAGACAACCGTACCTGGCGATTAAGGACAGAGAATAGCACATCAAAGCTAATTGCATTGCGCGCCGCTTTTTGCGGCGCGTATTTTTGTATTGCGCGTAATCGGGGAAGCTAATATTCGACAAAGCTCCTCTTAATAAGCATTAATCTAACAGCCAAAAAAATGTATGCTTGAAAAAAAGATGCGGTGTGCAATGAGAATTATCAGCGATGGAACTAAGATTATCGAGTGTGATGCGCTTTGGGCTCAGCTTGTCCCCCAGTGCTCTGACATAGCTAAGGCCGGTCATGTTACCCTTGTCAAGGGAGCGGACAGCGATTGCGGCGCTTCGGAGCTATTGAAGAAGGCGGGATACTCGGTATCGGTTATTGAGCTTGACAGCAAAGTATTGTTCGCCTACAATGCGGTAGCTGCGAAGATTGTCAAAGAAGAGAGCCGTCTGGTTGTCGGCATTGGCGCTGACTATGTAATGGACAGCGCAAAGGTAATCGCCGGCAACGCGGATTTGCCGTTGTTGCTTGTCCCGTCGGTCTTTTCTGCGCTGTGCGCCTTTCAAAAGAGGGCGGAGTTTTTTTCGGAAAACGCGCTTGTCGCGTATTATATGGCTAATCCGGCGGTAGTGCTTGTATGCAAAGATGTATTGAAATGTCAAAAAGCGTCCGAGCAGGCTGTCGGGTTGGGGTACATACTTGCCTATATTGTAGCGGCAGTTGATCATATTTATGAGGGAGTCATACACAACAGGGGGCTTAGCGCTAAGGCGCTGAGGCTTATAAAGTCCTTGATAAGCGTCCTTGCCGGGATGAATACTATGGAAACCGTTGAAAACGGTGATATTATAGCAAAATCGGCTATAGAAATAGCCGAATTTGCCTCGGAATCGTCAAGCAGCTCAAGCAGCGCATTTTGTCTTGCCTGGTATATTTCGCTATACAAAAGGGAAAAAATATCATATAATAGTTACAGCTTTATAGCGGCATATGTTATATTGGAGTTATACCGCAAAATCTCTAATATTGACAACATGCTTCTGCCCGCCGACCGCGATCTTGCCTTGCGGGAGTTGCAGAAGCATTGCGGAATCGATTATTCGCAGGAGCTCAAGCAGTCCAAGATCGGCTATGCCGAGGATTACAACCGCAGAAGCTACATTACAGCCGATTATCTCGGCGAATTCAAGCAGCTATTGTCCGGAGACTGGCTTGCAAATGCCGCAAAATGCTATAGAAGGCTTATCGGCAACAGCGGTTACAATATTAACAAAATCATTACAAGCGACATGCTGCTGAGACTGCTGTCACTCTCGGGAGAGTCCTGCGGAGGATACCCCCTCTTGAAGCACATTAAGCTATCCGGATTACTCGAACGCTACATTTGACAAAACTATATTTACAAAGGAATATTTATGAACGCTGAACTAAGAGAAAGAATCAACAAGATAAAGCTGTTTTTGATGGA
>CAYTUT010000123.1:0-5285 GCA_964441295.1 uncultured Christensenellaceae bacterium
GTGACACACTTTTTATTAAATATTTTGCGCCCAGAACAAAAATATCTATACCCGCTAAGTCCGCGCTATTGAAAAAGAAGCTTGTGCTTAAGCTGCCGAATACTCTTAGTACGGATAAGATTGAGCTAAATATGGTAGCCTCAAATTGCAGCATTTCAGGCATTAACTGCGCAACGCTTGATATTGATTCGGTTTCGGGCAATGTTACAATGGCGGATATTAATGTTGACAAGGTGTTTATAGACAATGTCAGCGGCAACCTATCCCTTTCGGGAGCTGTCGGCTCAAAATGCAATATCAATTCGGTGAGCGGAAGGATAGATCTCGATTTTGCCTCGTTGACGGCGGATGTGACAGTGGACAGTGTCAGCGGTAACGTGAAGCTTACTATGCCGGACGACAGAGGCTTTTCGCTGACAAGAAGCAGTATTAGCGGTGCTTTTACATCTGAATTTGCGCTTGTTTGGAGCGGTTCAACAGCGACTTACCTGACCGGCGGCGCCTCAATAAGCCTTAATTCGGTAAGCGGCAATCACTCCCTTAGCAAGAAGTAATACCCAAAGGCGTGATGATTGATAATCGTCTGCCGATTATCTGTATATGCAAAATTCAATTTTTGAGGTAAATTATGTTGAAACATATTGTGTTGTTTAAGCTGAAGGACCCGACCGCTGAGACATTTGCCGCTGCAAAGCAGATGCTGCTCAGCATGAAAGGAAGGGTAAAAGAGATTATTGATATTGAGGTTGGGATAGACCTGCTCCATACCGAAAGGTCCTACGATATTGCGCTCTCCGTTACGCTGCAAGACCTCGCCGCGCTCGCCGCGTATCAGAAGGACGCGTACCACGACGGAGAGGTGAGGCAGTATATGCGTTCTATAGCGCAGTCCAGTGTAATAGCGGATTACGAAATGTAGATAGCATAGCAAACATAGCGACAAAGACGCCGCTGCGATTAACGCGGCGGCGCCTTCATCTTCCCCTCTACATTTAACTGTGTAGTTTGGTTTGTTCTTTATAATAACGCGATTGCAGTCTTATGTATGTTTTGGACAACTCGAGAACATATTTTATTCGCTCTGACTGACTCATGCCGTCATACAGTTCCTTGTCCATAAGCCTGCCTATAGGATTGATAACGCATTCGGTAGATTCGATTATTTCGGCAACCTTGCGGTACAGTATTTCCTCTTCGTGGTTAATGGTAAGCTTGCAGTACTCAAGATAATTATTGATTGCGCAGTCATTGGCGTTGTAATAGCCTACTTTAAGACGGCTTTTTGCATTAGCCGCCAATTTTTTTAATTCTGATTTTTCTTTAAACAACATAATTCCCTCTCATGTCCCTTAATAATTGCTCTGATATCCCCTATGAGCTCATTGTAACTCAAAATATGCAAAAAATAAAGACTTTTTGTCCGTCTATTTTTGTATTATTATTGCTAATTATGTCTAAATATATTTTCGCAAATTTTCGGCAAAATTCCTTAAATGCTAAATAATTTGGATTAATAAAATATCAAAATCGATAAAGTAGTAAAAAAACAGTAAATCAGCGCAAGCTATTGTTTCTCAGCCGCAGCGGTGTTATAATTAATCAAAAGGAGGTGGTGGCATGCCGCATATATCAATTAAAATGCTGAAAGGGAGAAGCGAGTTACAGAAGAAAAAAATTGCCGAAGCTTTAGCCAAAGCGTTGGAGGATTCGTTGCCTGTCTCGAGAGATTATATTTCCTTGACGGTAGAGGATTACACCGCCGAGGAATGGCAGCAGGTCTATGAGGAAGAGGTGCAGTCAAAGCAGAGCTCCCTTTACGTCAGACCTAATTACAGACCTGAAGATTTGTTGTAGAATTATTGAGGTAAGCCTCGCGAGTTGAATAGCCGTCAAAAGTTAAGCCCCGCAAGTTAATTAAATATGCAGCTTATCTAATCATCGCGCATTAAAAAAGGACGGATTGCAAAGTCCAAAACTGCGTATAGCCGCAGGTATCGAATATTGTATACCGTCCTTTTGTTGTGCTATTAACTTTATTCCTCAAAAGGCATTATAGCCGCGGTGAGAGCGAATCTCTTTACCGACTTGGCGGAGGATTCGGCGGCGCTTTTGCTCTTGTATGCCTCGCCTGAATATGTAGCCATTGATTTTTTTCCTTTAAGAATAAATCTAAATCTGCCGAATTTGTCGTCGTCAACCATAAAATCGCCTTCTTCAACAACTTTTTTGAAAGTTTCTATTCCGCGTTTTGCGCCCGCTAAGGAGGAATAACCGTTCATGCTCTCAAGAAGAAGCTGTCCATTGTTGGCAATAAGCGCAAAATGTATGCCGTCCAACTTCTTGGCAAAGACATATTTTCCGCTGGTTTTTTCTGTAGCGTCCGAAGCGGCGGCTTGAGTCTTGAGTGTTTTCTTGCCCGGCGCTTTTGCGCCTGCTTTTTTCTCTTTTGAATCCGCCGCAGGGCTTGCCGGCTCTTCTTTGACAGGCGCAGATATCTTATAACGGTTAGGGTTTTCCTTTCGTATAAGCTCTCTCTTCAACAGCTCGCTGTCGGTCTGGTAGGGGTGAGCCGCGATATAATCGTTAATTTCCAGACGGGAAGTCTTCTTGAGTTCGAATTTGTTTGCTATGTCAATAATTAAGGATACCGCTCTCTTGAGCCCCAGCCTTGACTTGATTTTTATCATCATGGGCACAGTTTTGTATTTGCTGGTGTCGCTTTTATCCTCGTGGTGATAGATGCTTGCATCATAATCAGCAGGATTCAGAGCAAGGCAAAGTCTTAATGTTTTGCCGACAATATATATTCTTGCAATCAAATTTTTGCCGGTAATGAAGCTTTCGCAGTTCCAGCTTATCGAATTGCGCACCTTGTGGTAGTTGACAAACATGTTTTTAATAACATTGTATCTTGCCTTGTTGTTTGACTCGGTCTGAATCAGCTTGGCAAGGAAAGAACGCTCGTATCTCGCTTTTGGCTTCTTGCCCTCTGCGGTTGCGCCGGAGGCCTTCGGGACGATTTCCTCCTCGTCGTCCGCATCGGCTTCGTCATAATTTTCTTCACCGACATCGGTATCGAAGTCGCACAGCGCGTCTATTTCGATATCAAAGTCGAATTCGTCTAGCATTATTGCCTTGGCTTTTTCATCCATTTCATCAATAATAACTTGATTGAGGTCTATCACTTGCTCCGCTGCGGTAAGCTGCTCGTCCTCAGGAGGAAGTTCGAATTCGCAGTTGGGAGTAGCCACAGCCTTGAACAAAATATTGTCACTGATACCTGACCCCTTGAGCGGTGTCTCCGAAAGCGCGGAATTCGCCTCACTCGCGGATGCCGAGCCTAGGGTAAGTTGGGACAGATCAGGAGATATCCCGCCCTTTTTCTTGCGGGCACTGACTGCTGTTATAATTATGATTGCAACTATAATTACCAGCAAAACCGCCGCTGCGGCGATAACAAAGAGCTTAGAAAAATCAAGACCGAACACGGAAAAATTTCCCTGCAAAAAAGCAAGAGGAATCTTTTGGGCCAGCCCGTTAAAAAAATCGTTTATTGTGTTCATACACCAAACCTCCGTTCCTTATCAAAAACTATTAGCAACACATTCCCCGTTATAATGGCTTTGAAGTAACACATATTATGCAATTATAACTATATGATACCACAATTTGCTAATCAAAGCAAAATCGAAATGTCGGGAATATTGATAAAGTTATTATTAATTTTCTTAATAATCCTTAATATTGCGCCGTTTAATACAATAATTTGAAATTTTTTGCACTAAACGGGAGTCGAGGTATGGTTTGCGGCAAAAATATAAAAAATTTCGTTACTCAAGCATTTTATTATATGGTATAATATTACAGTTATGTTGACAGAAATTGGAAGCGGCAGGGAATACATCGAAAAGGGCGCCCGCCTGATAAAAGCAGGCGAGATTGTGGCGTTTCCTACCGAAACAGTCTATGGACTAGGCGCGGACGCTTTCAACCCTCAAGCGGTGGACAAAATATTCAAAGCCAAGGGAAGGCCGTCGGATAATCCTCTAATTGTACATCTATGCGGTTTTGAAAATTTAGGCGCCGTGGTCAGCTGTATTCCTGACATCGCGGAGAAGCTTTACCGGGCATTTTGTCCCGGCCCGCTTACTATGGTCATGAAAAAATCCAAGGCAGTTCCGGATGTAGTTACTGCGGGGCTAAGCACTGTGGGGGTTCGTTTTCCTTCCCATCCCGCAGCAATAGAGCTGATAAAGCTTTCCACAGCTATAGCCGCTCCCTCTGCCAATCTGTCCAAGCATGTGAGTCCTACGACTGCGCGGCATGTCTATGAGGATCTTGGTGGAAAGATACCCCTAATCATAGACGGCGGCAGCTCGCAGGTGGGTATCGAAAGCACCATAATAGACATCTCTGGAGAGTCACCCGTTATACTTAGACCGGGCACAATCACCCTTGAGATGATTAACAGCGTGTGCAATGCCGTTAATAATAGCGGCGAGGTCAAAGTTGCTATTGCGCCCGGGATGAAATACCTGCATTACTCTCCCCGTTGCGATTGCGTAATCGGAGATGACATTCCCTCAATCATAAGAATGTATCAGGACAGCGTTGCCAAGGGGACAAAAACTGTCATACTGGCTAAAGAGGACACAATCAAACAGCTGGCAGGGCTTAATGTCTGGTCGCTTGGGAGCAAGGGAGAGGATGTTGCGCGGCGTCTATATGCCTTACTGCGAGAAGGAGAAAAGGCTTTCGGGCTTATAATTGTGGAAAGTCTTGGTGACGAAGGTATATTTTATTCGGTCATGAACAGAGTAAACAAAGCTGTTAAGAGGGATGTAAAATGAAAAAAATTGCTTTTGTTTGTACAGGCAACACCTGCCGTTCTCCTATGGCGGAGGCAATAATGCGTCACAAGCTCGCAATGCGCGGAGAGAATCAATATATCGTTGTGTCTTTCGGTACATACGCCATTGAAGGGGAGAGCATTAATCCTTATGCGGTGGAAGCGCTGAAAACTCTCGGCATTGACCCCTTGCCGCATGCAGCGAAGCAGGCGACAGAGGAAAATATACTTGACTGCGACTTGGTCATTACACTTACATACGGACATCTCATGCAGCTCAATTTCCCTACCAATGCGACGGCTTTAGACGCGCTAGTAGGCTGCGGCGACATCAAGGACCCTTACGGGGGGACGATGAGCGGATATATCGACTGCGCTATCGAGTTAAACAAGGCAGTAGATGCGATTATCGACATCTTGCCCGACATAATTATGT
>CAYTUT010000124.1:0-5259 GCA_964441295.1 uncultured Christensenellaceae bacterium
ATCGAATTACTTAAGTCTTCAATAATTATCTTGAGGATACCAAGCTTTTTTTCTCTAAATATCCTTGTCAGATCGCCTCTTAGTTTTTCTGCTTTGATCTCTTCTGCGCTGCTGACCTGCTCATTAGCCTTGCTAATGCCGTCGACACTTGAGACTTCAAGCTCAGTCAAACCTTCGGGTAACAAAGGCTCTGCCTCGGCAGCATTCGATTCCTTACTATCGTATTGAACATTGTCACTGAGCGCCTTAGCCTCAACAACCGCCTCAACAGCTTTTGGAGAAGCGCCCGCATCTGGCGCGCTGCCTGCGCTCTTTACCGGCGCGGCCGGAGCTTTGTTGGATAATACGCTGCCGCTAGGCGCGCAACCTTGCAATTTTTTTTCAAAACTATCAATTTTGGATATCAAATCCAGATTGCTTTCGCCTTCAAGCGTGGCAACTTTGCTGACCGCAGTCTCTAGTAATATCCTTGGAAATGTGCTGTACTTCATGTTGGTATCAACGCCGGACAGTATCTCGAGCGCTCTCAGTATTGAAGAAGAAGCCGAATTGTTGGCAATGCTTTTTGCAGCTTCAAACACCTTGTCAGGCAACTGCAAAAAGATATTAGCGTTGTTGTCACTTATAATAATCAGCAAATCCCGCAACAGTTTTGTTATGTCCCTTGCTAACGAAGGGATACTCTTGCCCTTTGAAGCAGTGCTTTCGATTGTCTTAAGTACCGCTCCGAGATTAGATGACAACATGTTTTCGACGATTTCTATGATGATTGACGGATTGTTGGCACCCAATACATCCAGCACCTTTTCGTATGTGATATCAGCATCCGAATATGACATGCACATGTCGGCAACAGAGAGCGCATCCCTTACGCTCCCTTCTCCCGCTCTTGCAATAGCATTCACGGCTTCTTGCGAATACTTTACACCTTCTGCGTCGTATATGGACGAAATATGGCTTGCCAAAAGTTCAACCGGCACTAGACGAAAATCCAGTCTGATACATCTTGAGAGAATTGTCTGGGGAATTTTGTGCACTTCAGTGGTTGCAAGGATAAAAACAACATGCTCGGGCGGCTCTTCCAGCGTCTTCAACAACGCGTTGAATGCGGCGCCTGTGAGCTGGTGTACTTCGTCAATAATATACACCTTATATTTTGCTTTTGAGGCGGCATAGCCTACCTTATCTCTGATATCCCTTACATCATCTACCGAATTGTTGCTTGCCGCGTCAATCTCAACTATATCAATACTGTTGCTTGATGACAGTTCGATGCACATAGCGCACTTGCCGCAAGGCGAGCCGTTATATGGATTAAGGCAGTTGATGGCTTTGGCAAATATTCGTGCGACTGAAGTCTTGCCTGTGCCGCGTGTCCCCGTCAAAAGGTACGCGTGGGCAACAGTATGGTTTTTGACCTGATTAATAAGCGTGCGAACAATGTGATTTTGTCCGATTACTTTGTCAAAAGTATCCGGTCGGTATTTGCGGTACAAAGAAACATAGCTCATCTGTTGCCCTCCTCCCGTATTATACAACATTACTGCCGCTTTTGCAATGAATCACTCCGATTTTAGCAAAAGCTGCGATGATTATTAGCAAAAACCCTTAGAAAATATTTCGTGTTGATTTTGGCGGTTATTTATATTATAATTATATATAATTACTAGCTAAATCTTATCAATTTTATTTGGAGGATACAGGGAGATATGGAGAAGCTTTGGCAAAATATTGATATATTTCAACAAAACACACTGCCCAGAACGGGCGTCACGCCTCCTAAAAAAACGCTTAACCTCAACGGCGAATGGGATTTTAGATTCTTTGACAGTGTCAACGATGTTCCCGAGGACTTTTACAGCCTTGATTTTGACTGGTCAAAAAGCGATAAAATTGCTGTTCCTTCTAATTGGCAGCTAAAAGGGTACGGCAAACCGAACTATCTCAACATAAGGTACCCTAAGGCAATAGAATCTAAGAAAAAAAAGCTGATACCGCTGATTCATGACGAAATTAATCCTGCGGGAATATATAGACGCGTATTTAACATTGATGCCCCCGGTAAGGACAAAATATACCTTGAGTTTGGAGGGATTAACAGCGCGGGTATGGTGTATGTCAACGGCAAATATATCGGTTATTCGGAGGATAGCTTTGACTCGGCGTCATATGATATTACACCCTATGTTACCGCCGGCAAAAATACTTTATGCGTATTAGTCGTCCAATTCTCCACCGGCAGTTATCTTGAAGATCAGGATATGTGGCGCCTAGCGGGAATATTTAGGGATGTAAATGTACTTTTTGTGCCCCCAATCAACATTGCGGATGTCTTCTTAAGAAGCAAAGTGTCAGATAATTATAGAAGCGCGGCGCTCTCTGCCGGCATTAAGATTGACGGGGACACAACTTCGTGTTCGATACGCCTTTCGCTTCTATCCGCTGATGGCAGTCTTCTGTATACCGCTACCGAAAAAGCTTGCGCCGAAGTGGAAATCGTCTCTCCTATGCTCTCCAATATCAGTCTTTGGAATCACGAAGCCCCAACCCTTTATAAGGTTGTTGTTGAGCTGATTAAAGAAGAAAAGAGCATAGATGCGAGAGAATTTATACATGGTTTTCGCAAGATTGAAATAGTCAGCGATACTAATCAGCCCTATATCGCGCTCAACGGCAAGGAGATAAAAATATGCGGGGTTAACAGACATGATTTTCATCCCGAATACGGTCATGCCGTGCCGAGAGAGATAATTGACTCGGACCTTAGACTGCTCAAAGCCTATAATATTACATCTATTCGAACATGCCATTATCCTAATACGCCGTACTTTTACTCAAAATGCGACGAATTAGGCATACTGGTTATGAGCGAAAACAATCTCGAAACACATGGCTTGGCAAAGCTGATACCTCACAACAACGCAAAATGGAGCCTCCACTGCTGTTACCGCATGAGCAATATGGTTAGCACCCACAAAAATCACCCTTCAATAATTTTCTGGTCGCTTGGCAATGAGGCAGGCTCGGGAACCAGTTTTTTGGATATGCGGGAAGCCGCGCTGCAGCTTGACAATACCAGGCTGATTCATTATGAGCCCATGCCTGCCGCTTCTGATGTGGTGTCAGAAATGTACACACTTCAGACCAAAATGAAAAAAATTGCCGAGAACAAGGCGATAATACACAGCCGCGCGCTTTGGAATAATATGCTGGGTTATTTAATGATGCCCGCTGATTATAGTAAAAAACCTTTTATTCTGTGCGAATACGCTCATTGCATGGGCAACAGTCTTGGCAACTTTGCAGACTATTGGAAGGACTTTGAGGACAATCCGCGCCTTGTAGGCGGCTATATCTGGGACTTTGCCGATCAGTCCATCAAACGCGTTAATGCGGATGGAATAACCGAGTGGACTATGGGCGGCGACTGGGGAGATGTACCCAATGACGGCGTATTTGCCTTCAATGGCATCGTTCGCGCTGACCGCTCACCGAATCCGGCGATATATGAGGTAAAAAAGCTGCACGAAAGAATAAAAACGCTTTTTGACGGTATTGCCGTTAAAATCATTAATAAGAGAAGCTTTACCGACCTTTCCGATGTGTATATGGAGATTGAAAAACTTGAAAACGGCGAAAAAACGGATGCCGTTATTCTAAACATTCCCCCCGTATTGCCCGGAGAAATGGCAGAAATTACACTTCCGTCACAGTTGCTCAAAGGTAACGGAGAAGTTGTGCTTACATTCTATTTCAAGCTGAAAAAAGCTGCGTTGTACGCGCCGAAGGGACATGTTGTGGCAACCGCTCAATATGTACTCAAAGCCGCGCCATTGGCGCCGTCAGCGGGCAAGGGCGAGCCCTGCGTTGATAACCATGATAAATATATCAATATCAAAACATCAAAATGCGCTTTTACTTTCAATAAGGCAACCGGCGGAATCGACAGCGCGCTAGTCAATGGTAAGGAGATGCTCTCTTCGCCAATTATGCCCAATTTTTGGCGGGCATTCACCAATAATGACAAGTTTCCTCCTAATGATATCGTGGATATAGTAAAATTATTGCGTCTTGACAAGTACAAGCGCGCCATGAAAAGACTCAAGCCGAGCTATATCGAAACATACACAAAAGGAGGTGCATTCACCATAAAAATTCTATGGAAAATGCCCCTTGTCACTGACTTTGAGACCATGTATACTTTCTATGATGACGGTACCCTCTACATCGAGATGAATCTATTGCCTCTTGCCAACATGGTAAGGTACGGAATCACATTCATGCTGACGAAAGGCATTGACAGCATTAAGTTCTATGGCAAAGGTCCACATGAAAATTATCGTGACAGAGAGACCTCTGCCCTGCTTGGAGTATATTCGGGCAAGGTTGAAGATTTTATTCACGATTACTTGTCGCCTCAGGAGAATGGCAATCACACTGGTATACGCTATTTTGAGATATTCAACAATGATTGCGGTGTAAGAGTGGACGCTGTATCTCACCCATTGGAAGCAAGCGCGCACCCGTACACGATAGATATGCTTGAGGACGCTACGCATCTTCACAAGCTTGGCAGACTTGATACTGTTACGGTCAACATCGACGGGGGGCAGCGCGGAGTCGGCGGAGATATACCGGCGCTTGCCGCGACGAAAAAGCAGTACAAACTGCTCAAATTCAAGCAATACAAAATGTCCTGCACAATCAAATTCTATAATAAGTAGGAGTATTATGAAAAGCAGGTGGTACAAAAATGCAGTAATATACCAGATATATCCGCGTAGTTTTCATGATTCTAATGGTGATGGTATCGGAGACATCAATGGCATAATAAGCAAGCTCGATTATCTCAAAGAGCTTGGAATTACCGCTATATGGCTTTCGCCTTGCTACAAGTCACCCAACTTTGACAATGGCTATGATATCAGCGACTACAGGGATATCAATCCCGAATTCGGCACTCTCGGGGACTTCGAGCGGCTGATTGCCGGCATGAAAGAGCGCGGTATAAGGCTAATAATGGACCTTGTTGTCAATCACACCTCAATCGAACATAATTGGTTCAAGGAAAGCCGCAAAAGCAAGGATAATCCTTATAGAGATTACTACATATGGCGCAAAGGAAGAGGCAAAGACGGAAAAAAACCGCCCAACAACTGGTCGTCAAGATTTGTAGGCAAGGCGTGGACATATGACGAGGCTACCGGCGAATGGTATCTGCACCTTTTTTCCAAAGAACAGCCCGACCTCAACTGGGAA
>CAYTUT010000125.1:0-5245 GCA_964441295.1 uncultured Christensenellaceae bacterium
GTAGCGGACAGTATACAGGCGGCAAGACAGATTGTGTATTCGGAGATTGACAATATCAAGTTTACCGACGCCAGATACAGAAAGGACATAGGTATAAAATAATGGTAGAGAGAATTTTTGTTGAAAAACAGGCAAAGTATGCCAACGAAGCAAATAAATTGAAGTCCGAGCTGAAGAATGTTTTGGGCATTGATTGCAGTTATGTCAGAAAGATACTGCGCTACGATATCGAGGGAGTGGACAAGTTAATTCTCGAGAAAGCAGAGAGTACAATTTTTTCTGAGCCGACTGTGGACACGGTATACAAAAACATCGATTATTTGCAGGACAAGCAACTGGTTGTTGTTGAGTTTCTTGACGGTCAATACGACCAAAGGGCAGACAGCGCCGCCCAGTGTGTGCAGCTGCTCACTGCGGGCATCAGACCTCTTGTAGCGTGCGCTGCAGTGTATGTGTTCGACGGGCTAAAAGAAGATGAGCTCAAGAGAATAAAGAAGTATCTTATCAATCCTGTGGACAGCAAGGAAGGCGGGATGAGCATACCTTCAACACTGAAAAAACAACGCGCGCAAGAGAACAAGATGCGCATAGAGGTGCAAGGCTTTGTTGATCTTGACAGGGGCGCGCTAAGGTCATATTATCAAGACTTCGGCTTTGCGATGAATTTTGAAGATATCGTTTTTGTGCAGGATTATTTCAAAAAAGCGCAAAGAAACCCTTCGTATACCGAACTTAAGGTGATAGACACCTATTGGAGTGACCATTGCCGTCATACTACATTTCTGACCGAATTAAAGGATATCAAGATTCACAGCGCCAATCCGCGTATCGAAGAGGCTTTCAGAGCTTACCGCGCGATATTTGCGGAGTTGTATAAGGACAGGGAAGACAAATACACTTGCCTGATGGATATCGCAACGATAGCCGCCAAAAAACTGCGCAAAGAGGGATTTCTTGATAATCTCGACGAGAGCGAGGAGATTAACGCCTGCTCGGTGGTTGTAAAAGTTGACAATGATTGTGTGGACGAGGATTGGCTCATTATGTTCAAAAACGAGACTCACAATCATCCTACCGAAATAGAGCCTTTCGGCGGCGCGGCAACCTGCTTGGGCGGCGCGATAAGGGACCCGCTTAGCGGCAGGGCGTATGTATATCAGGCTATGCGGATTACCGGAGCCGGTAATCCGCTGGAGCCGTACGAAGCGACTATTGAAGGAAAATTGCCCCAAAGAATGCTGACCAAGACCGCGCTTGCCGGCTTTTCGAGTTATGGCAACCAGATAGGATTGGCAACCGGCGTTGTGCATGAGCTCTACCATGACGGGTATAAGGCAAAGCGGCTTGAGACGGGATATGTCATTGGCGGCGCTCCCCGCGCCAATGTCATACGCAAGACCCCCAAGGCGGGAGATTTGGTGCTCTTAGTCGGTGGTGACACGGGAAGAGACGGCTGCGGAGGCGCTACCGGCAGCAGCAAAGCGCATACCGTAAGCTCTGTGGAGCTGTGCGGCGCCGAGGTGCAAAAAGGCAATGCCCCCGAGGAAAGAAAACTGCAAAGGCTGTTTCGCAACAAGGAAGCCGCGCGCAAAATAATCCGCTGTAATGATTTTGGAGCGGGCGGTGTTTCGGTAGCGATAGGCGAACTGGCAAGAGGGATTGACGTCCGTCTTGAAAAAATCAATAAGAAATACGAGGGTTTGACCGCGACAGAGCTTGCAATTAGCGAATCGCAGGAGAGAATGGCGGTAGTAGTCGATAGAGAGGATGCAGAAAGGTTGGTAGAGATTGCAGCGGAAGAAAACCTTAAAGCGGTATGTGTTGCGGAAATAACCGATACCGACAGGCTGAGGATGTACTATAAGGATGAGCTTATTGTGGACATAGAAAGAGCTTTCCTTGATACTAACGGAGTCAAGCAGCAGCAGGACGCAGTCATTGAAGAACAAGAACTCGGATACTTTGAAAGCATCGATTCGACGACAAAGCAGTTCGCGGATAACAATGATTATGAAGCGGCGCTATCGCACGAACTGGCAAGGCTTAATAACTGCTCTCAAAAAGGCGCGGGCGAGGTTTTCGATTCGACAATCGGCGCGGCAAGCGTAATAATGCCCTTCGGCGGCAAAAAACAGCTTACTCCCGCTATGATAATGGCAAGCAAACCTCCCGTATCAGGCTTTACACATACGGTAACATGCTCATCATACGGCATAATACCCGAGTTGATGAAGGCATCGCCCTTTACCGGAGCGATTTATTCGATAGTTATTGCGGTAAGCAAGCTGGTCGCCTCGGGAGCGGATTATTATTCTATAAGACTGACATTGCAAGAATACTTCAAAAGACTGAAGAAAGACCCTTTACGCTGGGGAGAGCCTCTCAGCGCGTTGCTTGGCGCATTTGACGCGCAAATTAATCTGAAGCTGCCCGCAATTGGCGGCAAGGATTCCATGAGCGGCACCTTCGAAAACATAGATGTTCCGCCTACTTTGATCGCATTCGCAATGGGAATTGCAAGGGATGACAGGATAATTCACAATGCGTTCGGGGATAAGGGCAACATCTATCACTTTGCTGTACCCAAAGATAAACACAGCATACCCGAATACGAAAAACTGAGAAAGATGTATTCCGAAATCGATGCGCTCATCAAGTCTGGAATGGTTATTAATTCGGCAGTCTGTGACAGCAGTATTTTGGTAACCATTGCAAAATCCTTGATTGGCAACGGGCACGGGGCAGAGCTTAATCTTCTTAACCGCGACATGCTTAAGCCGGCATCAGGCGACATAATACTCATAACAAAAGGCAGTGTAGACTCGTTGTGCGGCAGACTGTTGGGTACGCTTAATGATTCGGGCAAGATAACCTCGGCAAAAGTAGCAATGGACATTGAAAAGCTTACTAAGTCTTTCACTTCCACCCTCGAAGATGTATTTCCAAGCAACACACCGCCTAGCGGCGAGGCAAAAAACATCAGCTACAATACCGGCAAGCTGTTTAAGGGCGCAAAGGTTGCTGTTCCGCAGGTGGTTATACCCGTGTTCCCGGGGACAAATTGCGAATACGATACGGCAAAGGCTTTTGTCAAAGCAGGCGCAAGGGTAGATTGCTTTGTAATACGCAATAATACCGCAAAAGATATCGAGGATTCGATTAATGAAATGAAAAAGCGCATTGACCGTTCGGAAATTATTGCTTTTGCAGGAGGTTTCTCAGCAGGAGACGAGCCTGACGGCAGCGGCAAATTCATTGCAACGGCTTTCCGCAATCCTCTGCTAAAAGAGAGTGTAATGCGGCTGCTCGAAAGAGGGGGTCTGGCTCTAGGTATTTGCAACGGCTTTCAAGCGTTGATAAAGCTCGGGCTGTTGCCGTATGGAATTATTGCCGAGCAGACTCGGGACAGCGCTACTTTGACCTTCAATAATATCGGACGCCATGTGTCGGGAATATGCAGAGTGCGTATAGCCAGCAACAATTCGCCGTGGCTGTCCTCATTCAAGGCGGGTGATGTGTTCAATGTACCGGTAAGCCATGGAGAGGGCAAATTCATATGCTCTGACAAGGATATAACAACACTTATCAATAACGGGCAGATAGCTACGCAATATGTGGATGCCGCGGGCAACGCAACCATAGAATATCCTGATAATCCTAACGGTTCGATGTACGCTATTGAAGGAATCGTCTCCACTGACGGCAGAATACTTGGCAAAATGGGACACTCCGAAAGATGGCAGAAGGGACTGTATCAAAATGTCGAGGGCAACTATGACATGGACATATTCGCCAACGGTGTGAAGTATTTCATGTAGAGGACGCAAAGGCAATAAAGACGGGATAAATATTTTGGATAAGCGCTTTACTAAAGCTGGAATGTGTGTTATACTTCTATAAACTTATCTTTAAAACTGCGTACAGAGATACCGGCAAGATAGTGGATAATACTTTTTAGCAAAAGCCAACAGGGTTATACTACCGTCTTTATGGCCAGCGTATCAGCGCAGCATAAAGGCGGTTTTTTTGTGACAAAAGGCTAACTGCAGGTAGTGTATCCTTAAAGGGATTGAGAGGTAACTTATGGCGGAAAGAACAATAATCATGGATGAAGCGGTAATAAAAAGGACGATTGTGCGCATGGCCAACGATATTCTCGAAAAGAATAACGGGACGGACAATCTGTGCATAATCGGGATAAGGACGAGAGGGGTGTACCTAGCAGACCGCATTGCAGAATATATTGAGCGCGCGGAGAATTGCAGTATACCGAAAGGTATCTTGGACATTACCTTTCACAGGGACGATTTGGGCTTCAATGACAGCTTGCCCGAGATAAAGAACTCGGATATCCCGTTCGATGTCAGCGGCAAGACGATATTGCTTGTGGACGATGTGCTTTACACCGGCAGAACAATCCGCGCGGCTATCGAGACGGTCATGGACTACGGCAGACCCAAGAAAATTAAGCTGGCGGTGCTGATTGACCGCGGACACAGAGAGCTGCCGATATGCGCAGACTACACCGGCAAATATATCCCCACATCGAGTGAAGAGTCGGTGTCCGTGTGTTTTAGCGAACATGACGGAAAGGATATTGTTGAGATATTCAGAGCAAGCAAAAAAAGCTGATGCTTTACAGTTCAGCTTTTTTTTCAAGGCTGAAACAGGATAAGAGAAAAGAACGGCAAACGCAGTTAATAGACAACAAAAAGCAATATCGGTCGGCAAATAGACGGATAATAGAGGAAATAGGTTATGGAAAAGGATTTGTTAGGATTAAGAAACGCTTCCAAAGAGCATATTGAAGAGATTCTTGACACCGCTAAGCACATGAAAAAGCTGCTCAAGCAAGGTGTGAAGAAGTTGCCTAATCTGCAGGGAAAGTCGGTAATCACGCTTTTTTACGAGAACTCTACAAGGACGAGGGTATCGTTTGAGCTGGCGTCGAAGTACATGTCTGCAGTCGCGGTCAATATAAGCGCTCAGGCAAGCTCAGTGGCCAAGGGCGAAACATTAATAGACACGGGCAAGACACTGGACGCTATGCAGACCGATGTGATAATAATCCGTCATCCGATGAGCGGCGCTCCGTCATTGCTTGCAAAGAATGTCAAAGCCTCTGTTATCAACGCAGGCGACGGCACCAACGAGCATCCCACCCAGGCGCTGCTTGATATGCACACTATGCTGGAGCGTTACGGCTCTCTAAAAGGGCTTAAGGTTGCAATACTCGGCGATATCA
>CAYTUT010000126.1:0-5221 GCA_964441295.1 uncultured Christensenellaceae bacterium
TCTCTAGTTACCAGCTCGGGATAACAGTACATTAGACGAATTTTGTAAAGCTCCAGCTTTTCCAACTCGTCAAGCAACTTAATTAGTCCATATTCGCCGTGCTCACTGCCATACCTTGTCACATCTTGCGCTACCAATATCAGCTCACGAGTATTGTAGTTGTTAATCAACCGCTTTGCTTGCTCAACGAGGGATTGTATCGGCTCAGACTTGTACCTTCCGCGTATTTTGGGTATTGCGCAGTATGTACAGCAATTATTACATCCCTCGGCAATCTTCAAAAATCCGTAATGCATCGGTGTAGTCAGCACACGGTTTGAGCTGCCGATTATCTCTCCGTCACGGGTATTTTGGAGTACTACTCTCTCTCCCTTGCAAATACGGCCAACCACTTCGTTGATGCGGTGGTAATGCTGATTGGATACGAAAGCGCTAACCTCACTCAATCCCTCATCTCCAGTTATGTCATTCATATAACGCTGAGGCAAGCATCCGGCAAGCACTATCTTTGCCTCTTTGTTCGCCGCCGCAGCCTCCATAACCGCCGCTATACTCTCTTTCACCGCAGATTGCAAAAATGAGCAAGAATTGATAACGACAATATCCGCATCTTTGTACTCGGCAACAAGGCTATGACCGCCGCTGACAAGATACCCGAGAATATTCTCCGTATCCACTTTGTTTTTATCGCACCCTAAGGATATTACGCCTATCTTCATATGTTAACTGCGGGCACACCTTGATATGTGCCCTATTCGTCCTCTTCATAATTGCCGCCGAATATTTTGTCCGCATCCTCAGCGGTTATTAACACGGCGCGGGGCTTGCTGGTACCGTATTCCTGCTGTTCGACAATTCCTCTTGCGCTCATCGCATCTATTAGCCTTCCCGCTCTGTTGAAGCCTATATGGTATCTCCTCTGAAGCATCGAAATGGAGCCTATTTTACTATCTACAACAAATCTGACTGCCTCTTCAAACAGCGGATCGCTTTCGCCGTCATTACCTTCTTCAGATACGATTACCGCATCATCTGCCGCAACTTTCTCAGCAAAGATGATTTTGCTTGCCTCCTCGTCGTAGTCAGCCGAGTTGTTCATCTTAACATATTTGACTATATCCCTTACCTCCTGATCGGAGAGGAAAGGTCCTTGCAGGCGCTTCGGCTCGGAGAACTCCGCGCTCATAAAGAGCATGTCACCCTTGCCGAAAAGCTTGTCGGCGCCGCCTTTGTCAAGTATGGTCTTAGAATCGGCGAATGCGCTGACCTTGAACGCAATTCGGGTGGGCAAATTGTTCTTTATTGTACCCGTTATTACATCCACAGACGGTCTTTGCGTAGCGGTGATTAGATGAATGCCGGCGGCGCGCGCTTTGCTCGTCAGAGAATTGATTCTGTCCTCGACATCCTTCCTTGCGCGGGTCATAAGGTCTGCCATCTCATCTACCACCAGCACTATATAGTACATTTTTTCCTTGCCTTCGCTCTCCTGTTTTGCATTGTAGTCATAGATACTGCGGCATCCCGACTCTTGCAAAACGCTGTACCGTCTGTCCATTTCGCTGACTGCCCAGCTCAGCGCATTGACCGCCTTATTGCACTCTGTGACCGTGGAATTAAGTATCATATGCGGTATGCCGTTGTATACATTGAGCTCTACCTTCTTGGGGTCAATCATAATAAACTTGACCACCTCGGGCGAATAATGGTACAAAAAGCTGCAGATTATAGTGTTTAGGCACACGCTCTTTCCCGAACCGGTAGAGCCGGCAACCAGCAGGTGCGGCATAGAGAGCAGGTCGCAGTAATACGGCGTGCCCGTGACATCGACACCCAACGCAAAGTACAGTTTGTTAGGCTCGTTAAATTTGGGAGAATCAATAAGGTCTTTCATGCCTATAGTGCTGCGCACCTGATTAGGCATCTCAATACCAAAAGCATCCATGCCCTCAATCGCAGGTATAATGCGTATATCTTCGGTAGTCTTGAGCTTTCTCTTGATATCCGTTTCTATCCCTGTTACGCGCTTAATAGAGACGCCGTCAGGCAAGCGAAAAGCAAATTGGGTGAAAGTCGGCCCGCGCTGATGCCCTATCACCTCCGCGTTAATATCGAACGCCGCTAACGCGCCGCACAAATTCTTCGCAACCTCGTTTTGGTCCTCAACCACCCTGGAGGGCGGATACTCTTTCAGCAGGGAATACGGCGGAGCGCTATATCTTCGCCTAATATTCTTTGGCTTGTCGTTGTCCCCGAAGGATATTTGCTCGGCCTTAATAATGTTCTGTTTTTCCTTGCCGATATCCTTATTGGTCCCGAAAAGCACATCATTTATTCCGGACAAAACGCTTTTGCTTTTCTTTTCTGCAATAGGCTTGTCCTCGTCAAAATTAAGCAAGCTGCGCTTTGACTTCTGCGAATCAAGCAAGGAAAGCGCTTCGTCGATATTCTTAGCTTTGTTATCGTTAATCGGCGGCTTCTCTGCCTTGGCGGCCTTATCCTTCTTAACACCAAATAAGCTGAATCCCCCGTCCGTCCTGATGTCTGCACCCGGGTTTTTGAGCTTCGCGGGTTCTGTCGGATCGCTCTTGCCGAAAAGTATGTCTTTTGCGGTAAGCTTAGACTGCTTCGCAGGCGGCTCATGAGAAGTACTGTCCGATTCGTTACGGACAATGCTCTCTCTCTTGTAGTCCATCGCGCTTGCGTCTTCGGGCGTAATTGTCCTGGAATGCTGATTGTCCTCTGGCAAGAGACTTTTTTGTGTCTTGTTGGGGTCGCCGTAGAGCATCTCGCTAGCCTTGTTTTTGCTTATCTTGCGGCTCCCGAAGAATATCGGCAGTTCGTCGTCATTGGGTCTGTACTCGGTCATTTTCGGAGCTGAATCTACGGCTTTGGGCTTTTCTTTTTCCTCTTGTTTTTCCTTTTCTTTATCCTTTGCCTTGACTTCAGAAAATACCGCGCTTGCCTCCTCATCGTCCATATGGAAAAGAATATTTTTGACCGCTTGTTTGCGTACGCTGGGGTCCTCGCTTACAATAGCCTTCTTTACATAAAACAAGCTGTCCTCGCTTTCGCTCTCCTCATGGTCAAAGTCCTGCGCTTTGTTGGGGTTGAGTATGCTGAAGCCGCTGTCCTCTCCTTTTGAGGCGAACAAGGATTTCTTCGTAATCTTATTGGCGCTTTTACTGCCGTCAATAGTATCGACAAACAATTCAAGCTCTTCTTTACGGTTGACCGTTTTGTCAGCGTGCTTTGGCGGCTGGTCACCCTGCGCTGTCCGTTCTTCTAGCAGTAAGGGCAGGAAGGTAAAGAATGCAATGCCGAAGAATGCAACTGTCAGCAAGACTAATGACAGCCTAGCTCCCACAACGCTAAGAAATGGATACGCAAAAAAACCTGCAAACAGTCCGCCCGATATTCTAGCCCCGTTATCAAAGCAGGCAAGCAGATATGAATTGAGTGAGGGCTCTCCAAGCCCCCTGTACAACTCGACAGTGGTAATAATCTGCAAAAAGAGCAAAAAAATGCTTACAAGAGTTATGGTAAAGAATGCGGTTTTACCTTTAATCCGCTCCATGCGGAAGCCGAAAAACCTCGCGGCGCTTATCAGCATACCCGCAATGGCAATAGCGATAGCGGACAGTCCGAACATTCCCATAAAGTACTTCTTGACGGTGGCGCCCAGTCCCCCGAACAATCCGACCGCGGACAAAAGAAAGACCGCAAAAAATATGACTGTCAGTACCTTGACTACGGCAACAGCCCCGCTCTCGCGTCTTTTTATCGGTCTTCTGCGATATGGCGCCCGAGGGGCTCTCGTCCCTTCGTTCTCCCTGGGTGCACCGTACCTTCTGTCGTAATTATTCATGCGCTACCTCTTAAAATATTGACTTTGGATCGCATGGCATTCTTCTGCCCACATATCCTATTGAGGGCTTCTCTGAGAATATTTTGGATATCAGCTCTTTGACATGCTTATTTGATACCTGCTCAAGCAATAGAAGCTTTTGGTCAATGTCAAAATAAGCATCCTCGGCAAGCGCATACCTTGCCATAGCCCTCATTATAGACAAGGTGCTCTCCTGTCCGAGTATATACGCTCCCTTAATCTGCTGCTTTCCGCGCAAAAACTCTTCCTCTGTCAGTCCCTTATCGAGTATTGTCTTGTTGATGTCATTGATAGAGTACAGCGCCTTCTCTAGTGAGGCAATATTGGTACCCAAATACACTCCGAAAGCTCCGCAATCAAAATATGCCGAAGGAAAGGAGTATACCGAATATACCAGTCCGAGCTCTTCTCTGAGCTTTTGGAACAGAATACTGCTCATACCCGAACCGTACGCGCAGTTGAGAATGCTGAGCGCCGGCTCGTATATCCCCTCCGACTTAACAGAAGGATAGACCAAACTGATGTTGGCTTGCTCAATCGGCTTTATTCGCTTGATAAGACGGCTGCTTTTTCTCGCTGTGGACATGTATGACTTGTCAGCAGTACCCGTCTTGATATCAAAATACTTCTTAACAAGCTCTACAGCTCTCTCTTCGGTAATATTGCCCGCGAACGATATCACAATGTTGTCGGACACATAGTGCGTATCTCGGTATTCTATCAGATCGTCCCTAGTAAAACCCTTAATATTATCAGAGGTACCCAATATCGCTCTCCCGAGTGAATTGCTTCCCCAAAACGCCTTAGCGGCAAGCTCTTGCGACAACTCGTCAGGCGTATCCTCAACCATTGCTATTTCTTCGATAATAACACCTCTCTCCTTGTCCATCTCCTCGGGCAAAAATGTATGGTTAAGCAAAATATCTGACAGCACATCGGCGCATTGTTCGACATATTCGTCAATGCAATAGGTATAATATGCAGTAGCCTCCTTAGAAGTAAACGCATTGATTTGGGCGCCTAGCCCGTCAATCTCCTCAACTATTTGGAATGCGGTACGGCGCGCTGTCCCCTTGAAGCACATATGCTCTATAAAATGAGAAATACCGCTATTACCCGGTACCTCCGCCCTACTGCCCGCTCCTACAAAAACACCCATCGCAACGGAACGAACTGAAGATATATACTTATGGACAATGCGTAATCCGCCATCTAATCTTATCAATCCACTCATAATGTAATTATACTACATATAAATATGTATGTAAAGCACGATTTTTTGCCTTTGCCTCTCAAAAATGCCAAAATAAATGAGATATTTTTTGTTTTATT
>CAYTUT010000127.1:0-1734 GCA_964441295.1 uncultured Christensenellaceae bacterium
GTGCTCCTTGCAGTAATTACCTACTAATTATAGTATACGCACGCACCATTGTCAATTTTTTTTTATGCGGCAATAAAACAGCAAAGAGCGCGTACAAGTAGATTGTGCGCCCTTGGAGCAAGAGCGCGCTTTGGCGAAAGAGCAATATTAATTAGCAAAAATATTAAAGCAATTTTCCATTTTTTTTAGCGGTATGCCCTACGACGGCGCAAGCGCAGATTTCGGCTAAATCTATTAAATCTAATGCTATGGCTTTATCAAGCTATACGCAAAAAAATACGGCGCATGACGCGCCGTACCTGCTACCAGTTGCCTAATATCCTTTCGTATATATCGCCTAACGAAGCTTTCTCTGTGCCTTCAATAGCTACAAGATCGGTGGAAAAAATTACAGTGTTCTCCTTTATGATATAGGCAGTGCCCACTGTCTGCCCCGCGGCAACCGGCGCCTTAAGCGCGTGCAGCTCGAAGCTGACATCCACCTTGCCCTGATCTCCCCTTTTCGTCAGTTGTGACAAATTGTCCTTGGGCGCGAATGCGATGTCTCTTGCCTTCCCGTTGCTAACTGCCGCCCTTCCGGCTTCCTCGCCCGCTCTGTTGATGACTTCGTTGCGGTAATTGGCGAAGGCGTAGTCGAGCAATTTGCGGCTGTCGGCGAATCTTTGCTTGCTGTCAGGCGCGCCGATTATTACCGATATTACTCTCATATCATTCTTTTTTGCAGTAGCCGAAAGGCAAAATTTTGCCTCGGAGGTGTATCCCGTCTTGCCCCCGTCGCAACCGGTGTAAAACCTGACAAGCTTATTAGTATTGGTGATTACAGTCGTCCTTCCGTCGGGGTGCTTGAAGTCTTCCAGCCAGATTTTTGAATAATTGAAGTATTGCTTGTGCTTGACAAGCTGGGCGGTCATCACAGCGACATCTTTAGCGCAACTGTACCCGCCGGGTGCCGGAAGCCCCGTGCAGTTAACAAAGAAGGTGTTGGACATGTTAAGCTCTTTTGCCCGGCTGTTCATAGCGTTGACAAAAGCCGCCTCGCTTCCCTCGAGGCGCTCCGCAATAGCAACACACGCATCGTTAGCTGACGCAACAATTATACCTTTCATCAAGTCGCTGACAGTATAATGGTCACCAGTGTCAAGAAACATCTGCGAGCCGCCCATACCGCTGGAGTTTTCACTTATGCATATCATCTCGTCAATGCTTAGCTCTCCTCTTTCCATAGCTTCAAAGGCAAGCAGCGCCGTCATTATTTTGACCATGCTCGCAATAGGATACCTCTCGCTGGCTTTATGTCCCAAAAGCTCTGTGCCGCTGTCGGCATCAATTAAATAATAGGACTTCGCCTGTACATCCATCTCTCCCTCCGCTAGGGCCACTCCAACAGGCATCGCGGCTAGGGTGATACTAAAAATTATTAACGCAGTAATAACAAAAATTCTCTTCTTCATAACCTACCTCGCCGTTAGTATGTATTGGAGAGGCAATATTATTTACCAAAAGCTGAGCAATACGCAGTAAAATACATATAATCTAACCTTTGCGGGGCAATAAACACACGGTAATCCCTAATCTGACCATATCAATCGGTACAACGGGTTGGCCGCGCGCCAAGGCAGCTCAAGATGCTCCGCAACGATATCGGCAACATTGCCGAAGCCTTCAAGTGTTCCCAACGCTTTGCCTTTGGCAACCCTGTCCCCGTATATCATTAGCGGAACATACTCTCTTGTA
>CAYTUT010000127.1:1765-5195 GCA_964441295.1 uncultured Christensenellaceae bacterium
TGATATCCCGGGTCACATCCATTGTCTGATGTTACTATCAACAAGTCTCCCGTCCGCAACTTTTTCAGCAAGACATCCAAACATCGGTCAATCCTCTCAAGACACAGCCGATAGCCTTGTATGTCGTTGCGGTGACCGTACACCATGTCCGTATCCACAAGATTAGTAAAGATTAGTCCGCTGTCGAAATCTTCCGCCGCTTTAAGCGTAGCCGCAAAGCACTCATCATTGCCGTGCGCCTCATAATGAAAAGTTATGCCTTTGCCGCAAAAGATATCCTTTATCTTCCCGATCCCGACTGACGGCAAAAAGCGGGCGGCGCATTTGTCCAGCACCGTATCGCCCTCGGGCGGTATTCCGAAGTCCTTGCGGTCGGGGGTGCGGTAATAGTTGCCGGCGCTCCCTGCAAAAGGACGCGCAATAACCCTGCCTACCCGATTATCAAGCGTCATGGTTGCCTTAGCCGTCTCGCACATAGCGTAGAGTCTATCGACAGAATAAATGTCGGTGTGCGCCGCAACCTGCATTACACTGTCAGCCGAGGTGTATACAATAGGATATCCGGTCGCCATATGCTTATCGCCGAGCCGGTTGATGATTTCTGTACCGCTCGCCGCTTCGTTGCCTATTATTTTGGTTTTGAAAGCGCTTTCCAACTGCCTTATCATATAGTCCGGAAAACCTTCGGGATAGGTATTGAACGGCTTCTCTGTGACATAACCAGCCAATTCAAAATGACCGGCAGAGGTATCCTTGCCCTTTGATTTTTCGCTCATTTTGCCGTACGAGGCAATTATCTCGCCTCCCTTAGAATACCCGGGAAGTATCTCGAACAAGCCAAGTTGCTCCATTACAGGCGCATTCAAACCTTCAGCGACCGATGCAAAAGTGTTGCTGTCCTCATCGCCGTATTCTGAAGCGTCAGGCATAGCGCCAACGCCGAATCCGTCAATTACTATAATTAATGCGCGCTTTGCCATAGTCCCTCCTTGAGCTTTCCGATGGCGGCTATATTATGTCTGCTCCGCCATCAACAGACTACTATTATTATACAAAAAATAATGCGCCTTGCATAGATGCAATTCTGCGGCAACATCAAATATATAGATTATTTGAAACCGACGAAAAATAACCTTATAGTTTAATAATAGTTTGAAGGATTCCGCCAAGGACAACGATTATAAGAAATTGAGCAAGCAGACAGCAGGCAAAATACCGCATTCCAACCGCAAGTTGACGCAGATTACGGGCAAAAAACAGCGAATGTATTCCGCAAAAGGCAGTTTTTCTAAGATGATTAACAAAAACAAATAGCGCAGCCAGCAAGGCTAAATAGCACGGAAACAAAAATAAAAAAAACGAAACAAGACCAGCCAGTTTGAATAGCATAATATTCAGCAGTGCCGCTCTGCCTATTACAAAACCGCAATAAAAAACTATTATGTAAGGGATTATCCGCGCCCACCTTCCTATCATATAGAGGTATGTTAGAATAACACAAATCAAGGAAAACAATGCAATTTTGAAAAATTCGCCAAACGGGCTGTAGGCGCCGCTAAGCATCATATTCAAATAGGACATGTAATTCTCCGGAGTATGACCTGCCGAAGCCGATATACCGATAATTATACCGGTCAATATCAATAAGAGAGCCAGCAAAGCAGCCCTCTTGTTTCTCCTCAAGTATGCCGCAGTATCCCGTACCGCAAAATACCACACACTTGCAACGCGCATATTGAATTATATTAAATGCTTTACCTATTTATACCGATACACACTCCAGACGCTTAGTTGTCCAGCATCCAGTCAATATACATACCGTATCCCTTTGTCGGGTCATTAATAAAGACATGTGTTACGGCGCCTACCAAATTATCATTTTGAATAATCGGACTGCCGCTCATGCCCTGAACAATGCCGCCCGTAGTGCGCAGCAGCCGCAAGTCAGTAACTCTGATTACCATGCTTTTTTCGCCCGGGGCGTTTTGGTAGGCTGTCTTGATTATCTCTATCTCATATAATTGGGGAATGCTCCCTGATATTGTTGTGCAAATATACGCTTTGCCCGGTCTTATCGTGTCGCGGCTGCCAACCTTAATAAGAGGTCTGTCCCTTATAAGTCTGTCGTCATAGCTGCCGTATAGTCCGTAATTGTTGTTGCTGTCAATACTGCTGACTTTCTTCAAGTCCTTATTAAATACGCCCTTGAGCGCGCCGGCTTTGCCCTCTACTCCCTTGACATAGCCCTCAATTACACAACTGTATAGCGCGCCGCTGCTAATCTCCGCTTTGATTCGGGTATCATTATCGACAATAGCATGACCGAGGGCGCCGAATCTTTTATTATCTTTGCGGGCATATGTCAGCGTGCCCACTCCGTCCAAACCCTCTTTTACATAAATTCCCAACTTCTTCTGCTTTGACAATGAGTCGATTTGAGGGCTAACCTTGACGGTGAATATATCGCCGTTGCGCTGTAGTTTTAGCTCTACATCATCAACGGACTGCGCAACCAGTCTGATTAACTGGTCCGCATTCTTCAGTTCGATGCCTTCAACTTCAAGAATGATATCGCTAATCCTAATTCCCGCCTCACCCGCCGGGCTGACAGCGCCCTTTTCGGTGACAACATCGGCGACACCAACTACAAAGAGACCGTGATCGATAAGACTTATCCCGACCGGAATGCCTCCCAAATAGACCTCTTCAACCGGCAGAGGATCCCTAGCAAGGCTGACTCCCTTATATCCCGCCGAGCCGAAGGCATAGCTGATTGAAAAACTGTTGCCCGAATAGACTGCAAAAATGCAGATACACAGAGCGCATAGAACAAAAATAAATAGCTTCGAAAAAAATCTCACCTCAAATACCTCGTACTTTATTGTGAGAAATTGGTTATCTAATATTCAAAATATTCGCAGGTTAAAATTGTCAAATACGACAAAATATGCGATGCCGCCAGTTAATCGGCATTGGATGCTTTGAGTTTTGCAGCGCTGTCAAGCAGCTCTTTGCCGTGCAGACGGCTGATCTCACTGCCGGCGCCGCCGGAAAGTCTTACTATCTCGGACACTCTTGCATCACCCTGCAGTAAGCTAAGCTCGGTAACCGTTTTTTCCGAGTCTGTGCGCTTGCTGATTAGGTAGTGATTATCGGCAAAAGATGCCAGCTGGGGCAGATGCGTTACCGCAATAAGCTGCTTTAGCCTCGATATGTAATTGAGTTTGAGCGCAACAACCTGCGCTACATGTCCGCTGATACCGGTATCAATTTCGTCAAAGACCAGTGTCTCGATACCATCAAGATTAGCAATAATATTTTGCAGCGAAAGCATGATTCTTGACATTTCGCCGCCGGAAGCAATCTTAGCAAGCGGCTTGAGCGGCTCGCCCCTGTTGGGAGAAATCAAAAAATCCACCTGGTCAAAGCC
>CAYTUT010000128.1:0-5148 GCA_964441295.1 uncultured Christensenellaceae bacterium
TAGCAGTGCACATTGGTCGCCCAATCCGCCTCGCTCTCCTTTGGCAGCTCATAAAAGCTGATTTCGCTAGCCAGCTTGCCCTCAATCGATTGTACGCTGCCGCAGTGAATACATTCCAGACAATATTTTTTGGGGTTATAATTAAGGTTTGAGCCGCAGTTAGGGCACTTCTTAATGTCTGTTGTGAATTCTTGGGCCTTATCTATCGATATCTCCTCCTGAGGAACCTTCTCCTGCTTCTTTGCCATAATTATTTTTTCTTGCCGCAGTTAGGACAGAATGCCGCACCCGCGGGGAGTTTTGTACCGCAATCGCACACATCGCCGGCGCTGACCTTTGCGCCGCAGCCTGAGCAAAACTTGGCTCCCGCGGCAAGCGCCGCGCCGCAATTACTGCAGAATCCTGCGCCCGAAGGCGCGCCGCCGCCCGATGCAGGCTTGTTATCCGAGTTCATAGCATCGGCAAAAATCTTACCCATTGTAACGCCGGCGCCAAGACCTACTCCCGCGCCCGCCAATCCGCCGCCCTCGTTTTTGGCAGCGTCACGGATAGCATGCGCCGCCTGAAACTGGGTAAACGCGCCCATATTGCCCTGCAATACTCCGAGAGAAGTGCGGGTATCCATTGTCTTTTCCACTTCTTCGGGAAGCGAAATGTTCTCAATATGCAAGGACGCGAGCTGCAAGCCGAAATTTTCAAAATCGTTGCTTGCCGAGGCTTGAATCATTGCCGAAAGCTCGTTGTAATTCGATGCAAGGTCAAGCGCCGGTATCTTAGAGGTGGCGATTGCGTCCGATAGTCTCGTGATTATCATGCGCTTGAACTGCTCGACTATGTCATGCGTCTTAAATGTGGACTTGGTGCCTAAGAGCTCTCTCAAAAATTTTGCCGGGTCGACTACTCTAAAAGTATAGACACCAAACGCGCGTATTCTTATCATGCCGAACTCGGCGTCGCGCATCATAACGGGATTGGTTGTGCCCCATTTTTGCGAAGTGAATTGCGTGGTGCTAATAAAATACACCTCTCCCGTATAAGGAGTCTCAAAAGCATATTTCCACGCCATAAGGTTGGTAAGAATAGGAATGTTCTTGATATCGTCCAGCTTATATCTTCCCGGCCCAAAGACGTCTGCAATCTTGCCTTCCTGAACAAAAATTGCCATTTGCCCTTCTCTCACGGTCAACTGCGACTTGTTCATAATCGCGTATCTGTCCGGAACATTAAATCTATATGCTATTGTCTCGCGACAGTCACCTGTCCACTCGATAACCTTTAAGCATTGTCTTTTTATCTTGTCAAAAAGTCCCATAATAACCTCCTGAATTATGTATTAACATATTATATCACGATTGTTAATTATATTACAAGCGTACCCGAAAAAATAAGCGTCAGTATTATGTTCTGCTCTTAAAAAACTGGTCTATGTCCGCATGAAACCTGCGCGCGTTTTTCAGCGCAAGATACATCTTACAGGTATCATAACGCGCGTCGTGGGCGTTGGTCTCGGCATCAAATAACTCGTTAGTTAGCCTCTGCGCCTCAAGGCTGCTTACACCGTAGCAGGAGGCAAATTCTTCCAATGTGGGATACTTGTAGCAACCGCGGGGAGAGGGCAGCTTCATACGGGGGGTGAACTCCCGCATAGTGCAAAACTTTTCTCTAACGCGAAAAACCCTGCTATGCCTCTCAAACTCGGCGCGCATAAAGTTACAGTCAAAATTGAAGTTATGCGCAACCAAAGCTGTTGCGCTGCAAAAATCCTCTTCAATCTCCTCAAGATGACTGCCTATCACCTCACCGCCCGAAAGCACGATAAGGCGCGGCACGGTGAGTCCGGTCACGGCGGCGGCAGACGGCTCCACATAGTCGACACTAAAATAATAGTTCTTCGCAAGCAATCCCGAAGCATCCTCAATGAGATAGGCAAGCTGGCAAATCTGTCCGGGAACTAATCCGGTGGTCTCGGTATCAAAATATATCACTGACATAAGTTAATTGTATTACAAGCAATACATTTTGTCAATTCATGACGATTATTGCGCGGCGCGCATAACTCAGAATTTTTTTGAATAATATTAACAAAAAGCTGGACGAGGTGGATAATGAAAAGATTAAGCGATTATTTAGGCAGACAGATAATCAATTTGGCAGCGGCGAAAGAGGAAGGAGTAATAATCAACGGCATTTTAGATGACAAATTGAAGCGTCTTGCGTACTTTGTTATCGTTAATGAGGAAAATTATGAGGAGACTGAGCTGTTTGCACCCTTAAAGGCTGTGCTTCAAGGCACTGATATTCTCTATATCAAGGACTGCAAGTGCCTTGAACAGCTTGATCCAAAATACATAAAATCTCCGCTCAAAGCAAGAGTTTTTAACTCCGATGGCGAACTTGTCGGCAATGTCAACGACATTATATTTGATGACAAAGGCAACTGCACAAGCCTTCAACTCGAAAACGGCGAAATTCCGCAAAGCGAGGTAATAATTGCATCTTCATCCATTGTTACAGTCAAAGGACTCCAAAAAATCCGGGCAACGCGCAAAAAGCTCGCCGCGCCTGCGCCTGCGGTCAGCGAAACGATGAATGTGTCCGAAGCTACGGTTTTGCCGCCACTAGCGCTCAATGGGCCTGACGAAATCGAAAAGCACATAGAAAATGCCGAACAGCCGCCGAGAATTATTGCCGACTATTCCTTTTTACTCGGCCGCAAGGTAATCAAGAATATACGCTCTCATGACTCAAAAGTACTGATTGCTGAAAACACCGTAATCAATGACGCCGTAGTAAAAACCGCAAGCATCAACGGAAAATTGGTCGAGCTGACAATCAACAGCAAGTAAGCATACGCGCCACTGATTGCAAGAATATGTTTCCATAAAAACAACGTCACGAATCAATTAACAGAGCCCAAAAAATTAGACAATGTTGAAAAAAGCGCCTCCTATGGTAAAATAAAAACCATAGGACGCTTTTTTGAAACTGTCTAGTCTAGTGGGTTCACATCAAAATCGGGACGCCGTCATATTTATTGTTATGACCGCCCTTTCGGGGTCCCCGCGGCGCAAGCGCCCCGCGGGGACTATTTATTGGCGGAAATGTAACTATTAATATTGCCTATCAAGAGGTCAAAAAACCGGTTAAGCGTTTCCTCGTCCTTGTCATTGCCTTTTATCGCTACGGTCATTGTAACCACATCGTTCAAAGTGGTTAGCGCAAGCTGCATATAGGGCTTGTATTTGACAGCTCCGGTCAAAAAACCGTCTATCAGCTTAGCGCTGCCCATAGATAGCTTTTCCACATCCAAGACACCGATATTGCTCATACCCATCAGCGGATTGGAGTACCCCAGCTTTATTGCGAATTCGCTGATAAAATGCGGAAATACTGCGTATGCCAACCTTAGTAGGGGCAAACTGTACAATCCCATGTACCGGTCGCGCTTACTGCGCTTTGCCGAACGCAGTACCTGTATCAGCGTATCGTTGATTGTCTCTCCCTTTTCCATAACCGTACACGGCATGAATCCTGTATGATTGGCAAGTCCGCTGTTTTTGCCCTCGTCCTTAATATATCGGCGCAGATCCATCATGCAGGGGACAGTGACCGACTCTTTCGGGTCGTAACCGCCGATGTCGTATAAGGCTCTGATGTACATTGCCAGCATAACATCGTTGATTGTTGCGCCCTGTTTTTTGCCTATTTCCTTGAGCTTAACGAAAAGTTCCTTGTCTATTTTCCTTTTGATTATGCGCTTTACATCGGCGTTGTCCGGGGGCGTAAGCGGAAACTTGTGATCATCCTTTACCGCGCTGATATTTTTGTATAGCTTCTTTGCCTCTTTTTCGCTTTCCTCGTCGAATTTGCTATACACCTCGGTATGAGAGCGGCTGCCGCTTTTTATTTCCACTCTTTTTGCGCCGTTGATGACATTAATATAATTCTCCGAAAGCTTGGCAAGAAAATACTTGAAGTCGCCGCCGTCAAAGCACATGTGATTAACCAGCATGCACAGCGCAGAACGGCCGTCCTTGTTGAATATCGCTACCTTGTACTGAACATTGCTGTCTGCCGGTATTTCGCCCGTTAAAAAGCGGTTAATATCGCTTTCTATGTCCGTGCTGTCGCTTACAGAGAGTATATCGTTGATTGTGTAGTCTTTGACAACCCAATACGGCTTGATGGGATTATTGCGGTACGAACTGTGAAGTATTGGAGTTTTTTCGGTCATAGCCAGCAAAATGTCTTTCAGCACCTTGATGTCTATCAGCCCGTCATAGTACAATACCGCGTGCACCATACGGTCATAATAGTTGCGGAACAGATATTGCATCTTATCCCACATCTCTGCTCTTAATATCTTCATACAGCCCCCTTTATTGTCTCCAGCTAGTGTAGTAATCCTCTTCGGTCATTACTTTCTTTTCGCCCGAATCCCTCTTTCTTGCCAGCATCGCAATGGCCGTAACCGCAATACATATACTGATTACCGCGCCTCCTACAGGCATAAGCCAGTACGGACTCCATGCAATCACGCCGCGCAAGGCGAGTATAACATACACTAGCGCCGATGATGTCTGGACAAAAGCAATTAATTCGCCAATAAGCATCTTGCTTCCCGTAAAGGCGCTGATGACTACCAGTGCGCCAAGGATAGCGATGGGCATTGCTACGAATACAAGCCAGGTTTGCGTAATTGCGGTCATTACCAGCAAAATTAAGAATGTACCGACCGTTATCAAGGCTACTATCGCTGAGACAATGAGCTTTAGCATAGCTGTCTTTTTGTTTTGAATCAAAGCAGGCATCGGTATTACCATACCAATTACCGCAAAAAGCAATATTCCGCATACTTCAATCAGCCAGGTTTTTCCCCAAGCGCCGCTAATGAAGCTGACAGCAAGGTATCCTATGGTGAGCATAAGCACCGCCGCAACAATGCTTAACGCGACCGCTGCGCCCTTCGCCGCCTTCTTCTTGACCTGCTCTCTTGTGTGCTCAAAGTCCTTGAGCGTAGCGGCAAAATCGCCAAGACTCTCAATGCAAAGGTTATAGATCATCTCCTCGTCTTCCATGCCCTTAATGCGGTATTCTTGCGCTCTGTCAATCAATGTGCCAAGCACCTCTTCCCTATAATCCATAGCC
>CAYTUT010000129.1:0-2793 GCA_964441295.1 uncultured Christensenellaceae bacterium
AAGGCGCCTGTTATTGCGAACACGACTACAACGGCAACTATCAGCGAAAGCCCTGCCGGGATACTTGACTTCATGATATTCCAAAGGAAATTGCCTTCGTGGCGCTTTTTTGCAGGCTGCAGCGCCAAACAGAACGTGGGCAGTCCCAGCACGAAAAACTCAATAAGTACAAATTGCGATGCGGTAAAGGGATAGACCTTCCACATACAGCAATAAATCAGGGTGAACGCTATTGTAAAGATATTCTTCATGATATACAGCGCGGCAACTTTCTGAATATTGCATATCGCTCTTCTGCCCTCTGCAACCGCTCCGGGAAGAGAGGAAAACTTGGAATCAATGAGGACAATACGCGATATATTTCTTGCAACCTCGTTAGCGGACGCAAAAGATATGCTGCAATCAGCGTCCTTCAATGCCTGCACATCGTTGATGCCGTCGCCGACCATACCGACTACCTTTCCTTTCTTTTGCAGGTACTTAACAATCAAGCTTTTTTGCTCGGGCGAAACTCTTCCGAATACTGTTGTCTCATCGATAACAGCCTCCAGCTCTTCATCGGTAACGCCGGCGCAGTTAAAATAACTTTCCGCTCCCAGTACGCCTGTTTTTCTCGCGATTTCGCTCACTGTTCTCGGGTGGTCGCCCGAGATAATCTTGATATCCACGCCGTTATCGGCGAACCATTTGAGCGTTTGCTCGGCGTCGTCTCTCACTGTATCCTCAAGGGATATCGCAAGAAGAGGCTTTACATTGGATTTATTGATATTGCCTATGCCCCCCTCAACCTTGGAAAGAACAAGCGTACGGCGGCCGATGTCCGAATTTTGTTCGGTGTAATCTCTAATGTTGGCAACATTATCTGATAAATAATCGGGTGCGCCTATACAGAATGTGCCTATGTCCTTGAATGTAACCGCGCTGTACTTTCTGCCCGATGAGAAAGGAAGTGATTCGATGGCCTCATACGGCTCCTCAGTCGAATAGCCGCGCTGCAGACCCTTCGCCGTACCGTTGCAGTCCTTAGTCGCAAAAAGCATCGAAGCAATAATTCTATTATAATCATAGCCATTGCTGTCTAAGACAAGAGTGTCAACAACCTGCAATTCGCCGGTAGTAATCGTGCCCGTCTTGTCAAGCAAGAGTGTATCTACCATAGCAAGCATCTCGATACTATAGAGATCTTGTGCAAGAGTGTTCTTTTTGGACAGCTTAAGCACTCCCGCGGCAAGGGCAAAGCTGGTGAGTAAGAACATGCCCACGGGCAGCATTCCGAGGACTGACGCCGCTGTGCGCTGTATGGTCAATGTGATAGTTTCGCTCTGACCTAGTCCTTCTGCGGATATAGCTCCGTAATTGACAAAAGCGGAGAGGATTGCAAGCGGTACAAGCACAAAGCTTATACCCTTGATAATCTTATCGAGTGAGTTGAATATATTGCTTCTGGGTTTCGCAACATTTTTTGCCGCCTTAGCTATGTTTTGGATATAGCAGTTCTTGCCGACCCTGTCCGCCTGCACAAAGACTTCGCCTACTAATACATTGCTGCCTGCAAGTATTATGTCCCCTTCTTCTTTTTTGATAGGAGCAGTCTCACCTGTCAATATGGACTCGTCAACTTCTATATAACCCTTCTTCAAGATGCAATCGACAGGAACCTGCATGCCGGCGCGTAAGATGAATATGTCGTCCAAGACCAATTCTTTTGTAGATATCTCTGTCTTTGTTCCGTCGCGTATTACATCGCAGTTGTTCTCGACAACAAAGGACAGCTTCTCAACCGCCCATTTTGCCTTGATTTCTTGAAAAATGCCAATGAACATATTCATAAATATAATGCACGACGACAAGGTGTCCGATATCGCGCCTACCGAAACCAGCGCAATAATAAGTATCATCGTCACCGTATTGCAAAAGGTGAATATGTTTTCCACAAAAATGCGGAAATAGGACTTTGACCTGTTAATATCTTTTACATTGGTAAGATGGTCGTCCACCCTCTCATTGACTAACGCGGCAGTTAGACCATCCTTGATATCCGGAAAATATCTTTCTGCATTTTTTGCTCTTCTGCTCTCTTTAATTTCGTCCATATCAATATTTCACCATATTCCGTCAAACATTTTGTCTTAAATTATCTACGGAAAGCCTTCGTATTATTATGCAGTCTCAATTTTGCTTGCCGCCTGCAGATTTAACAGTTCGATTGCGCTCTCACGCATTTTGTATTTTAATATTTTTCCTGCGGCATTCATCGGGAATTCGCTGACAAATCTGATATACCTTGGCACCTTATGCTTTGCCATATTAGCCCGTACATAATCTTTCAGTTCTTCCTCGCTGATTACCACGCCCTCTTTGAGTATGACACAAGCCATTACCTCTTCGCCGTATTGCTTGTCAGGGACTCCGATAACCTGCACATCCTTTACTTTGGGGTGTGTATACATAAAGTCCTCGATCTCCTTGGGATAAATATTCTCGCCGCCTCTTATAATCATGTCCTTGATTCTTCCGGTTATCTTGTAATAACCTTCGCTGGTACGACGCGCAAGGTCGCCGGTATGCAGCCAGCCATCCGAGTCAATCGCTGCGGCGGTCGCTTCGGGCATTTTGTAGTAGCCCTTCATGATGTTGTAGCCCCTTGCCACGAATTCGCCGTCCACATTGTCCGGCAGCTCCTCATTAGTAGCCGGATCCACAATCTTGCACTCCACGCCGAACATTGCCTTGCCTACTGTGCTGATACGCGCCTCCAACGGGTCGCTTGTACTGCTCATCGTACAGCCCGGG
>CAYTUT010000129.1:2816-5143 GCA_964441295.1 uncultured Christensenellaceae bacterium
ATACATACCTCTTTCATGCTCATCTTATCAACAACATCCTGCATGACCTTGATCGGGCAAGGACTGCCCGCCATAATACCCGTTCTCATTCTGGAAAAATCGGTCTTTTCAAAATCCTCGTGCGCAAGCATTGCAATAAACATGGTAGGCACGCCGTGGAAGGCGGTTATTTTTTCTTTGTTGATACATTCCAGTGATTTTTTGGGTGAAAACGCCGTCATCGGGCACATTGTGGAGCCGTGCGTCACGCAAGCTGTCATTGCAAGCACCAGCCCGAAGCAATGGAACATGGGTACATGAATCATCAGCTTGTCCTCGGTGGAAAGGTCTAAGCCGTCACCGATATTTTTGCCGTTATTGACAACGTTATAATGCGTGAGCATTACGCCCTTTGGAAAACCCGTCGTGCCCGAGGTATACTGCATATTGCACACATCGTGGGCGTTGATTCTTTTGCGTCTTTCTTCTACTGCCGAGGCAGGTACATTCTCTGCAAGCTTCATGGCTTGCTCAAAGGTATACGCGCCCTCAAGCTCACAGCCGATTGTAATAACATTTCTCAATACAGGCAGTCTTTTGGTCTCGAGAGCGCCCTTAGGTGATGTTGCAAGCTCCGGACACAGCGTGCGGATTATTTCAGCGTAATTGCTGTCGCGATAACCTTCAACCATGACTAAGGTGTGCGTATCCGACTGCTTCAACAAATACTCCGCCTCATAGATTTTGTATGAGGTGTTGACGGTAACCAGTACTGCTCCTATCTTGGTAACCGCCCAAAATGTAATAAACCATTCGGGCACATTTGTCGCCCATATTGCCACATGGTCGCCAGTCTTAACCCCCAGCGCGATAAGTGCCCTTGCGAATCTATCAACTTCCTCGCGAAATTGGGGATATGTGCGTGTATAGTCAAGCTCTGTGTATTTGAATGCGTATTGATTGGGAAATTCTTCGCAAACCCTGTCCAAAACATCAGGGAAGGTCAAATCGATTAACTTTTCTTTCTTCCAAATGTACTTGCCGATACCGCGGCCGCTTGTCTGCAGGACGCTCTTTTTCTTTGTGTAGGGAGCCATATAGTTCGCAAAATGCGGAAAAACTATACCGGCGTCGCTCAGCTCGCCCGACCAGCGCTTGACCCATTCGAGAGAAACATAGCCCTTATAGCCCGTTTCGATAAGCGCGTCAAGCATCTTTTCTATCGGCAGGTCGCCTTCTCCCATCATCCTGTACACGACACTGCCGCCGTCAATTACACTGTCTTTGATATGTACATGTTTGATATACTTCGATATAGCGGCAATAGTGGTTTCGGGCTTCTCGCTGAAGTATCTGTAAGGATGATGCATATCCCATAGCGCCGCAACCTTATCCGAGCCCACCGCGTCAAGCAATTTTTTGAGCCTTGCGGTATTTGCAAACACGCCGTTGGTCTCGACAAGCAGTGTAACAGCTCTGTCCTTAACTCTGTCGGCAAGCTCTTTGAGAACCATTACGATATAATTATCGTCCACCTCGCCCTTGGGCATAGGATCGCTGTCTGCAAGAATCCTTATGTATGGTACTGAGAGCTTATCCGCGAGGTCGACATAACTCATTATCTCGAATAGCACCTCATCGTATCTGTCCTTGTTTTTTAGACAGGCTCCCGACGAGAGACAGGAGATTTCCAGATTGAGATCTTTCAGCTTCTTTATTGTGGCAGGTAATGCCTCATCCGTGAAAGGACGCGCATTGAAAGCGAAGATATCATCGCCTAATCCTCTAATCTCGATACCGTCAAAGGCTAAATCCTTTGCCATTGTATAGATATCAGTCCAACTCGAATTGGGGCACGCAACTGTGGAAAAGCTAATTTTCATAATTCACCTCATTTCTTGTAATTTAGTGTTACTCTGTATTGTGACTAATATGTGTCCTTCTGACTAATTGTTGATAGTAATCCGCAAATGTCTGTCTATGTCAAACTCGCTCCACGGATATTCTTTGATATCGGGATATACCTTGAATACCATAATTTCTTTGCTGACCGGATGCGGAAACTTAATTTCGTACGCCCATAGGGCAAGATTTTTGCATTTTGGATTGACTATTTTGCCGTATCTGACATCGCCTAAGAGAGGATTGCCAATAAATTCCATCTGCACTCTTATCTGATGGCTTCTGCCTGTCAGCAAATTGACGGACAACAGGCTCATTTCTTCCTTTTCTTCGAGCAGTCTATAGTCGAGCACCGCGCGTTTTGCCCCTTCGGTAGTCATCGGTACAACTTTGACTATGTTCAAGCTCTCATATTTCAAAAGAAAATTATCCAGTCTTTCGGTGAC
>CAYTUT010000130.1:0-5096 GCA_964441295.1 uncultured Christensenellaceae bacterium
TAGAACGATACTGGCGGGAATAGCCGAACAAGAAAGCAGAAATATAGCAAAGAATGTAACCTGGGCTTTTGAAAAGAAAATGTTGAGAGGAGATATAATACTTAACACCTCAAGGTTTCTAGGGTATAAAAAGAATGATGACGGAACCTTGTCTATTGTTCCAGAGGAAGCTAAAACGGTGGTCAGAATCTTCAGCGAATTTCTGCAAGGCTACTCAACGGCGCAAATAAAGAACCACCTTACGGAAGACAAAATTCCTACACCAAGCGGGAAAGGGGTCTGGTATCCAAGCACAATTCTCAGTATATTAAAAAATGAAAAATATATAGGCACAGTAATTCAAGGAAAGTCCTTTAAGCCGGATGTTCTCTCAAAGAAAAGACATAAAAACATAGGACAAAGAGACTTGCATACAATGGAGGATTGCATCCCCCCTATAATTTCAAAGAAGATGTTCAACCTTGTACAAACAAAGTTAGCTGAAAGGAATCAACTAAGAAGCGCAACTATCACAGGGCAGGGTAAGTTTTCAAGTAAATACCCGTTCAGCGGAATAATATATTGCGGAACTTGCGGAGGAAAACTTCGCAGACACGCCGCATATCGGAACGGAGAAACAATACGAACATGGACATGCGCAACGCATGTGTTACACGGAGATGAAGAATGTGGCGCTCACTATGTATTAGAGGATGACCTTAAGCAAGCATTTATAAAGGCAATACAAAGACTGATGCAAGAAGATTATGCGGAAGTGCTATTCACTCTAAAAAAGAACATAACGGCAGAGGTCAAAGAGGGCGACCGTGAAAGAATCGAAACGATATCAGATACCATAGATGCCATACGAGAGCAAACTCTCTCCGCTAATCGGGAAAAGAGAAATGGCAGAATTACGGATGAAAGATATGAACAACTGGTAGCCGAATATGAACAGAAAATAGAATCCCTGGAACAAGAAAAAAGAGAACTCACGGATAAATGCTCCTGCATAGAAACAGCAAAATTCCGAGTCGAGTCAATGCTCAAGGCTATAGAAAATGCTGAAAGGATGACTGAGTTTGACGAAGCCCTATTCAAGGAGTTAGTCGAATCAATAACCATAACAACCGATAGAAAAGCAGAGATTAAATTCAAATGCGGTGTGATAACCGCCGAACAATTAGAATAAAGGCAATGCCGTTCACTGTAATAGGTGAGCGGCTTTTTTGCGTTAAAGGCATTAATTTCATCAAAAAATTTGTTGCAAAATGCATAATAATGGAAACCTGTACCTAATCATGGACAGTATTTATTTTACAATCTATCCAAAATTTAGTAAAGTATAATATATATAAAATATGACATCTCCTAATATTTCCGAAACCCAATCACCTTGAAACTTTGGTTTGCCTATCGGCAAGTGAAGTTAGATGATAAGTAATACTGAGGAGAAAAAAAGAACAAACAAATCATAAGCAGAATTCTTAGCATATTTTCGATAGTTGTGCTTGTGGTCGTATCAAATAGTATTTTTTAAATAAGTAATTCATATAGCAATTGATTATTGTTAGTTAACATAGTATAATAATAAAAATAATTAGCACTTTTATTTTGAGGGAATATGAAAAAATACAATAAACATTTGTTTGTGGTAATGGTTGTTCTTATGATAGCCTTACTTTTTACTTTTTCTGGCTGCAATAAGGAAAGCATAAATATTGAAGATTTAGAGATAGAAGCTATAGACGCAGTAGATGTTCCCGTGGGGACGTATACTGTGCCGTATACCATAGATAACATAAATGAGTATATCGCTGAATTAGGCGTCTCCGTAGTTGTATCTGCAGTAGATCAAGATAACAATCAAATTGACACCACAGGAAATACATTTACCGTTGAGGCGGGTAAAGTGTATACTGTTACGATCAAAGCAATACAAAATGAAGAGGTTTTACGCTCAAAGGTGGTTACCGTTACGGCTGTTGAGGATATACTGAATTTTATTGAAGTCACAACAATGCCGTCTAAGACTACTTATGATGTAGGTGATTTATTCTTACCAGCAGGAATGATAGTAAAAGGCAATTATCCCTCAGGACAAAAAATCATTACCGATTATACTTACAAAACAACAACGCTTGATATGTCTGACGCTGTCTTTTATATATCCTACGGCGGAAAGACAACAACTATTGACCTTACTATATCTGCAATAAGCTTAGATACCCCCGCTAATGTGTCTTTTTATTATGATTATTATCTTACATTTGATGCGGTAACAAACGCCATTTCATATGAGATATGGCTTAATGGCACGATTTATAATATTACCGAAACTGCTTTTGATGTTGCGCAGTATATTCAAACAGGGAATACATATACGCTGAAGGTAAAGGCAAAAGCAAGCGGATACAATGACTCGGCATATTCAGATGAGCTTACTTTTAGCACAGTTATTGACAGTCTAGTTCTTTTACAACCGCCAACAAAAACTATTTATATTGAAGGAGAGACCTTTGACCCAGCGGGAATGATAGTTTCGGCAGTCTTTGCCGATCAAAAATCAACATTATTATCTGCCGACACCTATACCTACCGCACGGATATACTGACGCCTTTTGATACAGCAATTACCCTTACACATACGGCTAGCGGAAAGTTTTTGCTTATAAACCTTACCATACTTCTTCGTGATGAAACTTGGACAGTAACTTTTAATGGTAATGGAGGAATAAGAACGGGAGGAGGCGCGGAAGTTCAGGGCAACATATCGCATTATGGCAGCGCAACAGCGCCGGTTTATACAAAAAAAGGCTTCTTGTTTAATGGCTTTGATATTATATTTGATAATGTCACCTCAGATTTAACAGTTACTGCGCAATGGCTGGATATTACGGTTGGCTCGGCAGGACTAACTTATGTAGAGAATTATAATAATACGGCTTGTTATATCGAGAGCTATTGGGGTAGTGACGAAACCATAATTATTCCACAATTTAATGACGAAAAGCCTGTAATTGGTATAGAATCTCAAGCATTCCTGAATAATACAAATATAAAAAGAGTGTTTATTGGCAAGAATATCACATATATTATGCCTAACGCTTTTAAGGGCTGCTCAAATTTTAGTGAAATCATCGTTGACTCGCAATCCAATTATTTTATTGAAGATGGCGCGCTCTACAAAGATAACACGCTTGTGCTTTGTCCTCCGGGCAAAGGGGGCAGCGTAAATATCCCTGAGGGTATCACAGGAATTGCGAGGCAAGCTTTGGACAATTGCATCGGTATAACTCATATTTATGTGCCTGACAGCGTAACAATCATAGGCGAATACGCTTTTAGAAACACCGGATGGTACGATCTGCAAAATGAAGGGGCTGTTTATGCAGGAAAGGTTCTTTATAATTATAAGGGTACCATGCCCGCAAATACGCATATTACATTAATTGAAGGGACAAAAGCTATCGCCTCAGGCGCATTCAGCAACAACCAAAATATTATTGGAATTTCATTTTCCGACGAGCTTGAATATATAGGCAGCAACGCTTTTTATGACTGTAAAGGGCTTACAAATCTTGCGTTCCCTGACTCTTTGATAGAGGTTGGCGTGCAAGCTTTTGATGGGAGTACAAACATTGAAAACATAAGCTTTGGAACGGAGCTGGAGAGAATAGGCGATAGCGCGTTTAGAAACTGCTCAGCTCTTCAAACGGTATATTTAGCTGACAGCGCAAAGCTTACAGTAATAAACAAAGGTGTTTTCCAAAACTGTGTCAATCTTGTTAGCGTGGATTTTGGCGACAATAATAACATAATTATTATAGAAGAAAATGCATTTAAGAATTGCTATAAACTTGAAAATTTTGTTTTTTCTGAAAGCATATACACCATAGAAAATAACGCCTTTGAAAATTGCCGCGACTTTACGGAACTCACCTTACCAGCGAGCCTAAAAGTTATCGGTGAGTATGCTTTTGCAAGTTGCCTAAACCTAAGCGTTGTTTATTCGCAAGCGGCGCCTCCTCCCAGTATTGGCGTAGATGCGTTTTATAACACTTCTTCTGAGCTCAAAATATGGGTAGAAAGAATACGCTTTGCAAGTTATATTTCGAGTTGGAACGCTTATGAATCAAAAATATATCCCCTCACAGTACTTATTGAATTTGAGTCCAATTCTGGTAGTCAGGTTGACTCATCGGAAATAGCGTATGGAGCAATGGTTTCTATACCCGAAGCTCCGACCAAACAAGATTACATTTTTGATGGATGGTGCGATGAATCGCTAAGTGAATTGTATGATTTTGATTTGCCTGTTACTCAAGATATAATACTGTACGCAAGATGGAAAGCGCCTACAGAGGGTTTGTCGTATACCTTAATAAATGATGGCACCGCATATGCTGTTGCAAAGGGGAATGCAGGTGATAACGAACTTATCATCATCCCATCAACTCATAATAATTTACCAGTAATAAGTATAGATTACCAAGGATTTTTAAATTGCCAAAACCTTAAAAATATTATTATTCCTGACACCATAACAGAGATTGAGGCAATGGCGTTCAATGGCTGTACCCTTCTTGAAGGTATCAATCTTAGCGAAGGGATTACAACAATAGGCGACACGGCTTTTCAAGGTTGCACAAGTCTTGTGGAAATAAGCTTTCCTGATACATTAGTTAATATAGGAACTCAGGCATTTTTTAATACCGCATGGTTTGACAGCCAACCTGACGGAATGATTTATGCAGGGAAAGTAGCGTATCGCTTCAAGGGAGCAATGGCGCCGAATACAGAAATAACAATATTGCACGGCACAAAGAGCATAGCGGCATCAGCTTTTGAAGGTTGTTACAATATGTCAATCATAAATATTCCTGAAGGAGTTGTCACGATAGGTAATTATGCTTTTTATAATTGCACAGGACTAACAGATGTGAATATACCTGGTAGCGTTGTATATATAGGAAATTTTGCTTTTCAGAATTGTACTAATTTAGAAACTGTCACCATATCTGAGAATATTGCTGAAATAGGTGAGAAAGCGTTTCTTGATTGTGTAAATTTACAGTCAGTTACAATAAATGCCACAACTCCTCCCATATTAGGCG
>CAYTUT010000131.1:0-5029 GCA_964441295.1 uncultured Christensenellaceae bacterium
GCTTTTCGATATAGTCCTCTTTGGCGCTAAGCACAAGCGCCTCGTAGTTTTCCTCGCTCAGCAGTTCTTCCAGCTTTTTGCCGAACTCGGATACCCTTCTCCACAACTCATAAGGCTCAGAGAGCGCCATCAGCTTGTGTTTTTTATTAAGGGCTATGTCCTGCAGGGCAAGCCATATTAAAGCTTTTTCTCTTCCGTTATAGTTCATTTGCTCCAGTACTTTCTGTCCAGAGAGCGATATTGTATCGCCTCCGCAAGATGCTTAACCGTTATTACTTGCGATTCTTCCATATCGGCAATAGTCCTTGCCACTTTGAGTATTCTATAGCTGCCGCGAGCCGACAATCCCAGCCTGTTAAAAGCCATCTCCAACAGCTCTTCGCAATCCTTGTCAAGCGCGCAATGCTTCTTAATCATGCGGTTGTTCATCTCCGAATTAGTATAAACACCCTCTTTCTTGTATCTTTCACGCTGAATTATGCGCGTCTTTGCCACTCGCTTCTTAATTATCGAGGAAGGCTCGGCGCCCTCAGCGGTGCTGAACTCCCCGAACGATATATTGTCAACTTCTATTTGTATATCTATCCTGTCCAGCAACGGAGTGGATATTTTGTTGATATAATTATGTATCTGCTGGCTTGAGCAGCTGCACTGGTTGTTTTTACTGCCAAAATTGCCGCAGGGACAAGGATTCATACTGCCTATCAGCATAAAGTTGGCAGGATATTCAACGGTCTGCATAATTCTTGATACGGTAATGACACCGTCTTCCATGGGCTGTCTGAGAGCCTCAAGCGCCCTGCGGTTGTACTCGGGGACCTCATCAAGAAACAGCACGCCGTAATGAGCGAGGCTTACCTCGCCGGGCTTGGCCTTGCGGTCACCGCCGACCAGAGCCGGAATAGTAACCGAGTGATGAGGCGTCCTAAAGGGTCTTGCATTTATGATACCCTTGCTTGCATCCAATAGTCCCGCAATACTGTGTGTCTTGGTAATCTCCACAGCCTCCTCAAATGTAAGGTCAGGCATTATTGTGAGCACGCATTTTGCAAGCATTGTTTTGCCCGTGCCGGGCGGACCTATCATTAAGACATTGTGTCCTCCGCTAACTGCAATCTCCAACGCTCTTTTGGCCGTGGCTTGTCCCTTAACCTCCGAAAAGTCCACTCCGTACCTGTTGTCATTCTCCGCGCTTTGATATCTGCGCAATTCGGTTGGTTCAATAAGCAACGAGCCATCAAGATGCGCGCACACCTCGGAGAGTGATTTTGCCGCGAAAGTTTCGATACCCTCAATGTAACCTGCTTCGTTACGATTGTCATAGGGTATTATGAATTTTTTGAATCCCGCTTGCATACCGGATATCAGAATCGCCATCATTCCGTTGACTCCGCGCAGTCCGCCGTCCAACGAAAGCTCCCCAACTATTATGTACTCTTGTATAGATGAGGATGCAATCTGCTCCGAAGCGGCAAGCACCGCAACAGCGATAGGCAAATCAAAGCCCGCGCCCTCTTTACGGGTGTCTGCCGGGGCAAGGTTAATGGTAATGCGCTTTATCGGGAAGGCAAAGCCGCTGTTTTTGATTGCTGACCTTACCCTGTCCTTAGCTTCTTTGATAGCGGTATCAGGCAGACCTACGGTATCCATCGCAGGTATACCTGCGTTGATATCCGCCTCAATGTCAACGGGATATCCTTCCAATCCGCGCAAAGCATAACTTCTTACCTTAGAAAGCATGTTCTGTACCTGTCCTCTGCTATTGCGGCTTTTCAGTGGTGTCGGCTTTTTCCTTCACCAACAGCTCTTTAACATATCTGAAATAGCACTTGTCTATCTTGGGAATATCGCACTTTTTGTCCAAAAAGCAGATAGATGTCACAACATATGTGAAGTAAAGGGTCAGCAATACCGCAATCACGCTGAATACAATAAGTACCGGATCGTTGCCGTTAAGTACAATATTGGCTATTGTGTTGAAGCCGCCCTTGACATATCCGCCGACATGCAATACATAAGCCGAGTTGAGCGCAGTGAGCGAACTGAATCCGAAAAAGCTAAGCAATACGCGATTCTCATTGGCAAGAATAGCGTAAACAAACATGAGAAGCAGCGCTGGCGCGATTACCCAAATCGTCATGCGTACGCTGAACATGTATATGAATACGAACACAAAAGAAGCAAGCAGGATCATGTCAAGGCGGTTACGGCATCTGATATACGCAGCCACGCTGTAGAGCATAGCCGCTGCCGACAACAACGCGCCCATTACTACTCCGGCGGTATTCGCGGTAAGTCCGTTAAGCGTCGTCAACCCGTATATATTGAATACATTGGTGGAAAACAAACTGCTTATTGTGAACATGCTGACATATCTTTGCAGCACGATAAAGGGTGAGCCTATTGCAAAGAAATTAATCGCAAACGGCAATGTAATTAGATATGTCCCGATAATACTTGCCGTCATGCAGATAGGAAGTATGTTGCGGGTGCTAATATCTTTGATATAGATGTATGCGCAGTAGGTAAGCAACAGAGGCAGCAAAACAAGCGCTTCCGCCATAAATAACACTGCAAACGAATAGAATATCGTCATGTTGATATACTTTTTGTCCAGAATGGCAAGGAAGGCAATCATTAAGAAAAGCGAACCTATTGAGGTATATACACCCCACACCGAGGATGCTATAAAGACGGTGGGAAGCACGGCGTACAGCCCTGCAAATATCGCTCCGCGCTTCGCGTCGTAGCGCGCGCTTGCATAATTGAAGATATAGAACACCGCAATAAGGTCTGCGATTATGGCAGGTATTTTTAGGAATATCGCAAGCCCGGAGCTGCCGGTCAGCAGATTGAGAGGCTTGGCAAGCAAACCCAGTATCCAAAGCACATACAATGTTCCCGGCGCATATGGCGGATTGTTGTCAAAATAGAACTGCACAGGACCCACGGTCGCAATCTCGTGCGCTGTAGTGCCCATATTATTGATGTAAGGGCCAAAGCCGTACATAACATTGACCATAAGCAGTCTTATGCCGAAAGCGAGCAGCAATACAACTGCAAGCATAAATGCGGGAGAGGTAAGGAAGTTTTCGCCTTTTACCGCGCCGCCCTCATTAATCTTGGTCTTTGCTGCCATAAGGCGGCGTAACACAGTGTAGAGTGCATAACACATTAAGGGAGTCAGCACGCCTATTAACACCGCGAATACAGTGCCCTCTGTGGATATCGAGTAATTGCTGTTGACGCTCTCGCCGATAGTGGCGATGTACACCTCCGCAGGAGGCGTAACTTTAGTCAGCGTAATATTGTCGAAAGATACCGAACCCGAAGTGACCTTTGATGTCTCGGTGCCTAGACCCAATCTGATATTGACTGTGTCGTAGCTCGTGTTGCGGAAGTAAATTGTACGCGTTACCCATCCGCTCGTTGTCTCAGTATATGAGCCCCGCGCCGAGGATGCCTCGGCAAGACCAAAAAAGGCGGCATTGGTCGATGCGGCGCTGACTGTGGAATTGACTCTCATGCTTACCGAAATTTTGTAGACTGCATTTTTCTCAATCTTTATCGGCTGAGTATAATAACAATACGAACCGCTTGACGATGCGGTAATTGTAATATACTTGAATCCAAAATCACTGTTGTATTCGTCTGAGCCTTCCTGCACCGTAATGAAACTTGGCGTAATGGGATTGGTGCTGTCGTTAATGAGCGTCCAACCCGTATTGCTGTTCTCAAAACCGCCGTTGCTGATTAATTGCTGGTCATAATCCACCGTGAATGTCGAACAGGCGGTTAACAGAACTACCAGTAATACTGCCGCAAAAGCGCTTATCAAAATCTTTTTCATCGAAATACCTCTGAGCTGTAATAAAATCATTTTAATTACTTTCCTTTTATTTTGCAAGTGTTTTCTATAATATTAAATATATATATCAAAATATAGTCCCCAACATTGAGCTAAACATTTAGCATACGGCCGAAAGACACTGCCGCCCGTCCGGCAGTTTTGCCCGCGGCTTTTAACAGCGCGGTCTTTTTTGCGGCGCAAGCCGTACTGCAGTGCGCATTACGCCGCGGCGCAAAATAACAACACCCTGCAAAATACTTGCAGGGTGTTTGAAGTTATGTTTGATTGAATGTTGCTTATTTGGATACTCTCTGAGCGATTTTGGCGCTGGATACTCTCGCCGCCTTGCCGGTGCGCTCTCTCAAATAATAAAGCTTTGCGCGTCTTACACGACCCTTTCTAACTACTTCAATACCGCTGATAGAAGGGGATTGAAGCTGGAATGTCTTTTCCACGCCGATACCGCCGGAAGCAATCTTTCTAACAGTTATGGTCTCCCTTATCGCGCTGTTCTTGCGTGCAATAACGGTACCCTCAAATGCCTGCTGTTTAATCTCTTCTTTGACTGTCTTGTCAACCCTTATGTTCTTCGAACCGCCGCTTGATGCCGCTTTGGTGATTTCCTTAAATTTCAAATTGACCCTTATGGTGTCTCCGATCTTGAAATCCGGAAGATCCGTTCTTAAATTTTCTCTCTCGATTAAATCGATAACATTGCTCATGACTTTACCTCCTAAATACTAAGTGTTCTTGCTCGTCTATCCGGCAGAGGACCACCCGAAGTCCATAATATATTATCATACATGATATGCCATTGCAAGCGTTTTTCAAGTGCTTTTGCTTGTTTTTGCTCATAATTACATACTATTAGCGTTTTTTTATGTATTTCACACCGTCATTAGCCCAAAAAGCGTTTTGAATGTGCTCAACCTTTCCGTCAGCCAACACCTCGATAATATCAAATCTTACATCATATTCTTTTGCAAATCGCTTCATGTATTCTTCCGCGATAACAAGGTACCTGCCTATTTTGACCCGTGTTACTGCCTCAGACGGATTGCCGTAATCGGCGGTTGTTCTTGTTTTGACCTCAACAAATATGACCGTGTTTTGACAAAAAGCTATTATATCCGCCTCGCCGCGCTTTGTACAATAATTGGTCTCAAGTATCCTATAGCC
>CAYTUT010000132.1:0-5015 GCA_964441295.1 uncultured Christensenellaceae bacterium
AAGGCAAGCGATACCATTATTTCCGCAGCCTCCTGCACAACCAACTGCCTAGCGCCTATGGCGAATGTGCTCAACAATCTCGCTCCTATCGAGAAGGGCTTTATGACCACTATCCATGCTTATACAGGCGACCAAATGCCTCTTGACGGACCGCACAGAAAGGGTGACCTGCGCCGCGCAAGAGCGGCAGCTGCGAACATCGTGCCCAACAGCACAGGCGCAGCGAAGGCAATCGGTCTTGTTATACCGGCACTAAGCGGCAAGCTTGACGGCGCTGCCCAGAGAGTACCCGTTATCACAGGTTCGATAACAGAACTTGTAGCAGTTGTCAATGCCAAAGTAACCGCCGCGGACATCAATGCAGCGATGAAAGCAGCAGCAAGCGCATCTTTTGCTTACAATGAGGAAGAGATAGTATCGAGCGATGTTATCGGCTCCACTTTTGGCTCTATATTCGATGCAACACAGACCAAGGTAACCGCTTTGGGCGACGAAAAGACCCTTGTCAAAGTAGTAGCGTGGTACGATAATGAGAACTCCTATACCAGCCAGATGGTAAGGACAATTAAGTACTTCGCCGAACTCAAATAACAAAATATTAGCTATAAAAATCCCTGACGCTTATATTGCTGTCAGGGATTTTTTATTTAACACATAATGTTTTATCTAATGCCGATTTGTATAGGCTGTCCTCAATGCTATCTTGCCATGCCCGGCCGCGCCGAACGCTTGACAAGGTCATCTATCTCGCAACGGACCTCTTCGATATTGTAAGTCTCGGTCTGTATGGTGTACTTGTCCCCTGCGTGCATAATGCGCTCGCCGTCCCTGTCCATATTGACTACATGCTTGCCCGAGGTGTTGACCCGGTCAACCTTAAGCACAATACAGCTCACCGGCCACAGGATATCTCTGACGCTTTTGCCCACCACGAAAGCGCCCTCATCTATCTCCACTTCGAAGGTATGGAACTCGCGCAGTTTGCCTTTATGCTTTTTCCTAAGTATTATTTCGAGCAAATAGTCATACAGCGGAGTAATTGCAAGCAGCTCAACCACAAAGTACGCGAGAATAATGGTTATGCCCGTCGCGAGAAAGCCGGTAAGCAGCTGCCCTGTCATCTCAACCACAAGTACGATTGCGGTAATCGGCGCACGGGTCACCGCGCCCATAAAGGCGCACATAGAGATAAGCACTATCGTCTTGTAATAGACATCCTGCATTCCCATCAGAATGAATAGCTTTGCTGCCAATCCGCCGAACAGAGCGCCCAAAGCGAGCACAGGGACAAAAAGACCTCCCGTAGCTCCCGAATTGGCGCATATTATGATAAGTACAAGCTTGAGCACCAAGAGTATCAAAAGCATTTGCCATTCAAAGCCCGAATTGGCAATTTTGATTATCAGTCCTTTGCCTCCGCCCAGCACATCATTGAAAAAAATGCCTGCGATTCCAACCAGCAAGAAAGCGGCTACAAGCTTGAGCCAAACAGGAATGCGCTCCCTTTTTGTCAAAAAATCCTTGAATTTGAAGAGAATAACACTGAACAACGCTGCCGCCAGCCCCAAGCCTATTCCAAGAATAATAAGCATCCAAATCTGCGAAAGCGGGAGGATGCCCAACTCGCCGAAATTGAAGGTGTACATGTTGTTAGAAACAAAAGTATTGAGCACTCTCGAAGTAAGGGTGGCAACCAGTACCGAGGATGCCGCTGTAAGGAGTATCATGGGAGATATCCTCTTGTGTCCCTCCTCAAGCGCAAATATTATACCGGCTAAGGGAGCGCCGAATGCCGCGGCAAAGCCGGCGCTTGCCGCGCCCGCCACAGAGTATCTCCTCCATGCATTGCTATTGCGATTGAGCGAGCGCCCCAATCGGTTGACGCCGTCGCCTATTGTTCCGCCGATTTGCACACAGGGTCCCTCAACACCAAGTGGCAATCCCGCAAAGAAGCTGATAAAACTGCCGAATATCGTGCCGAATAGCATCCTCGCCCATTTGTATTTGAGCAACCCGCGGATTACGCCCTCCGTATACGGCACGCCGCTGCCCTGCAGTTCGGGAGTAAACCTTATCATCAGGCTCGCAATAAGCGCCAGAGCGGCAAGCCCCAAAAACAAGAGCGGCAAATATGCAAGGTGACCTGCGACAAACGCATAAATGCCTGATGAGGTATGCAAAAGCCAATCCGAGACCCAGCAAAATCCCCATACAACAACGCCTACAAACATTCCCGTTATTGTTCCGTATATCAAAATCGGAGTCAGAGTATGCAAAATATAATTTTTTAATTCTTTCTTCTTTACCATATTGTAATCCCGCACTTTTGTCATCAATTAAGTCAATCAAGACATAACTAAAATATACTACCTTTTTGTCTGCCCGTCAATAATAATAAGCCCTTTAAGCTATATAAAAAAGCCCCGAAGGGCTTTTTGTTTTTACTTAATTTTCTTTAGGAGGAGTGCCTACAACCGCTTTGCTTTTGGGTTTTGCGCTCTTCTTCTGCGCCTCGGCGCCGCTATCGCTCGCCGGATCAGCCGCCTGCTGCTCCACTGCTGTCTCCGAATAATCAGCCCTTGCACGGCGGAAAGGGTTTTTTCCTTCTAAAAGACTTTCGTATACTTTAATGCGGATGTTAAACATATCGAGCACAAGCCGTGTAATCTCCCACAACCCGATAACCCAAAACAAGCCCACAAAAACAAGTACTGCTATTCCCATTGAAGTAAGTCCGGCGAAGGTTCTAGGCGCTAACTGGCTGATATCTACAAGCAATGTGATTATGCAATATACCGCAACGATAAACAACGACATAAAAAACATGTCCCTTGTCCTGGTTTTTACCTCTTGACTTGACTGCGTATACACCAGGCAAAGCACTACAAAGAGTATTGTAGAAGCTGCCGCGCCCACTGCGTAGCCTGCATTTCTGTTGAATATGCTATTGGCAATAAGCCCCAGCATCGCGATCGATATAGCGATAAGATTAATAAGCACGAAGGTGAATTTATTATCCTCAAACTTCTTTGTCATATATGTACTCCTTACAACTTTACAATAATTGTATTACATTTTTTTTGTTTTGTAAAGAAAAGTATTGCGGGCTAACCGCAATACTTCAATTATTACGCAAAAGTGCTGCAATTTTCTAATAACTTATTCCATACCAAGCATGGTAATAAGCGAGGTCGGGAGATTAATTTCCCCGCCGTAAGAAAACTCGCTGATGTGAGACTGCACGCATGTTGCATTAATTATTCCTCTTTGTTTTCCCTTGTAATTCTCGTAGAGATATGTCTTCTTGAGGTAGAATACATCGCCGATTTTGATAAAGATACAGTTCCAAACAGTGTCGGTTGTCCAATTGATAGAATTAGCATCCGCTCCGGTAGCTTCTTCGACCGCCCTGTCGATTGCCTCTTGGATACCGCTGTTGACTGTACCTACGTTCATATTGAATTTGATCGTAGCATAATAAAGGTTATCCTTAAACAGCACCTGGTCGTTATGGTTGGTTGCAAGCTTGTCAGTGGTGCGCACATATGAGGTAAATCTATTGTAATCCTCTAGCCTTGCCTCTGTGTCAGTGCAATTTGCTACATGGTTGGCTACTTGAGCATAATCAGGGCTTTCAAAATCAATCGCTACCTTTCTGTCAACATTCTCAGCAATTTTTGCTGTTTCGCCGTCATAATAAAACACTCTTATTCCCGTATTATTCTTTGCGATGCTGCCCTCGCCCTTAACAACCAGTGTGCGCATGAATGTTTCACCCACTTTATAATAAGAGGCGACCTCGTCTTGCTTCTGACCTAATAGGGCATCGGTATAAAAGTCAAGAGTATTGACCCTCTTAAAATCGCCTGCATATGTGTTGGCAATCGCTTGATCAAATAGAGTCAAAGCGCTTAAACCTGTCGCTATCGCCGCATCTTCAGGCACATCGTCAAAATCGGTGCTTATAACGCTCCCCTCAACCTTTTTACAGGCAAACAAGCCCACGGATACAGACAGTATAAGCATCATTGCAACTACTATCAGTAAAAATTTTTTCATAAACCCTCCTAAATACTCAAAACTATTATTATCACAATTATATCATAACACATATTACGCGGTCAATACCGCGTACTTTCCCGTTAAAGGTTATTAAGCTTCGGGCATTGCAAAGTAAAACATGCTCCCTTTTCCTTCTTCGCTCTCAACCCCGTATTGAGCTTTGTGATACATCAAAATTGACTTGACTATAGACAGCCCGAGCCCCGAACCCGCATAGCCTCTCCTGTGCTCGCTTGCGCGGTAGTATCGTTGCCAGATAACCCTTTGCACTTGCGGGCTCAGTCCGCATCCGGTATCGGCAACCTCGAAGCGGATATCACCGTTGTCCTTGTACAATCTGACCATAACTTTTTTGTCATCTCCAGTATAATTGACCGCATTGCTCACCAAATTATATATCACAAGCTCAATTCTCATTCCATCGGCGACAACGTACAATTCCGGCTCGATATCGCTTACAAAAATATAGTTGTCCTTCTCCACAAAGACATGGAAGCTGTTGACGACCTTCTCCACAACCATAGACAAATTAATGCGCTCCATACACACCTCGCCGGCGCCTGACTCAACCTGCGAAAGATTGAGCATATCCCTGACCAGCACTGTCAATCTGTCTGCTTCGCGAATAATTATGTTAAGGTGCTCCTCGCGTTTAATCTCGTCCTTACCCGAGATGTCTTTTATCAACTCGGCATAGCCTTTGATAATAGTTAAGGGCGTCCTCAAGTCATGAGAAACATTAGCAATCAGTTCGCGGCGGAGCGATTCGGTCTTTTTCATCTCGCCGGTTGCGTAATTGAGTATGTTGGCAAGCTCCTTCACCTCGGTGTATCCTCTAGGCTCAAACTGGACGTTGTAATCGCCCCTTGCAAGCCGCTCTGCGCTTTTGGACAGCTCGGTAATGCTGTGGCTTGTCAGCGAAGCTACGATGACCGAAACCCCTATCCCTATGG
>CAYTUT010000133.1:0-4914 GCA_964441295.1 uncultured Christensenellaceae bacterium
ACAAACTTACCGAATCGCTCAAGGCGAATTTGCTTTTTGCTGCAATCTTCGGGCTTCCTATATTATTCTTGGTATTTGTTTTGCCCAATATTTTGGAGAATATGATTATGAGCGGCAAAAGCTTTATAGGCAATATCGGTATAGGCTATCCGGGGACAGTAGATGATCTTGGCGCGGCGCTTGCTGAAAAATTCAATTATTATAAAGTGCTTGTATTCCCTTGCATGATACCTGCGATTATACTTGCGTTCGTGGGACTCAGCGGCGTATTCCATATCTCACGCGGCTTTATGTGGGGCGAAAAGGTTAAGGTGCACAAGGCATTTTTTCGCGGAATCAAATATCTGTGGCGTCCGTTTTTAGTTACCGGCGTCGTCGTTGCTTTGATTGCCACCGGCATAATGTACGGCATGCTTTGGCATTTTGAGGCGCTGACATTTGGCGCTGCGACCGCAGGAAGCTGGATACTTTTTGTGTTTTTGCTGCTTGTCGCAGTAATTGTTGTGGCTATTTTGATACTGTTGCTGCCCACTTTCGCTTGCTACCGCTTTAGCTATGCCGAATCTCTCAAAAACGCATGTTTGCTCTTTTTTACGCTTGTGCCGACAACATTGTTTATTGTTGCGCTTTCGGCAGGACTTGTATTGCTTTCATTAATCAGCGCTCCGGTAATGATTATTGTCGGCATATTCTTCCTGTCTATCGGATTTATGTTTATCAGCTGCTTGTGGACATCCTATGCCCAGTATACATTTGACGCATTTATTGCGCCGCAGTGCGCGTCTATTGCAAAAGGCGCTGTAGCCGGCAAAAACAAAAAAGCGGCTCAAAAGGGCGCGCAGAAGGTCAATCCTTACAAAAAGGCGGCGGGCGCCGCGGCAAATAAGAGCAAATATAGCAAAAAGTGATGCAAAGTTATTCGGTGCTTTCTAAGTTCTACGACAGTCTGATGAAGGATTTTCCTTACGATAGGTACGCGGATTTTGTTGATAGTAATACGCAAGGACAGCACGGTCTGGACCTCTTTTGCGGCAGTGGCGCAATGACTGTCAGGCTGGCAAAAAAGGGGCTCAAAATGCAGGGGCTTGACGCCTCGCCCGATATGCTTAGCCGCGCCGCGCAGTTTGCTAGACAAAGCGGAGAGGATATAGTATTTTGCCTTGGCAGGGCGGAGAATTTTGCCCTCTCCCGCAAGCTCGATATAATCACTGCGGTATGCGACGGTATCAATTATATTTCCCCGAAGCAGGCGCAAAGGTTGTTCAAGAGGGTCAAATCAGCGCTTGCAGACACTGGCGTATTCATCTTTGACATCAGCAGTCACTATAAGCTTACCAAGATTATTGCAGGCAATATGTTTTTTGAAGACTACGACGACATAACATATTATTGGCGCAATAAGATCAACAAGCTGCGTAGCGTAATCAATATGGACATTGTGTTTTTTCTTAAAGAAAACGGGGTGCATATAAGGCGCGACGAAAAGCACAGACAATACATATACAAGGTGTCAAAGTTAAGAAGCATGTTAAGGACTGCCGGGCTTTGCGTCAGCGGATTGTACGACGGCGACACGTTCACCGCGGCATCGCCAAAAAGCAAAAGAATAATCTTTCTAGTCAGACACGCGCATAACAAACAGCTTAGTGAGGGATAATGTAATGGATACGATAGTTAAGGCGTTGATTTTCGGCGGGCACGCTAAGGTTGCCGCCCTCAAAACAACGGATTTGGTCAATAGGGCGATAGAGATACACGGGCTTTCCCCGGTAGCCGCAGCGGCGCTAGGCAAGACGCTGACGGTGGCAGCTTATATGAGCAACGAATTGAAGGGCGCAAGAGAAAAGCTCTCCATCAACATTAAGTGTGACGGAGAGTTGGAGGGTATCGTGGTAGCCGCCGACCAAGGCGGAAAGGTTAGAGGTTATGTACTTAATCCCTCTCTTAACATTCCAAGGCTAGGCAATGGCAAACAGAATACAATGCAGGCTATCGGCTCCGGCAAGATAACCGTTATCAAGGATTTGGGCTTAAAGGATTGCTACACAGGTATTTCGGAGATAGTCAACGGAAGTCTTGATGCTGACTTTGCCTGGTACTTTACAAGCAGCGAGGGCACGCATACCGCGCTCGCGCTAAGCGTTGTAATAGACGAAAGCGGCAGATGCGTCTCGGCAGGCGGGATAATTGTCCAGCCGATGCCGGGCTGTCCGGAGCACATCCTTACGGTGCTTGAAGACATAGTGCCCAATTTTGCCGATATTGACAGCCTCCTTCAAAAACACGGGGCAAAAATGCTTATTGACAATTATTTTGGACATTTTGAGATAGAATACTTTGAAGCTGTTAGACCTGAATACCGTTGCAAATGCTCGAGAGAGTTTATGCAAAGCGTGGTGCTCGGGCTGGGCAGAGGCGAATGCGTTAACATACTGATGGAGAGAGGAAGCATTGAGATAGAATGTCATTTTTGCAATACAAAATACGAATTCGGCAAGGAAGAGGTAATATCGCTTTGGCAGCGCCATGACGAAGCCGGCAAAGCCGCTCGCGGCGCGGACGAAACAGGTCGTGGCAATTAATTCTGACGGCTTGAATAATATATTATTGATGCTGGGACACAAAAAAGGGATTTATGATAATCAGTTTTGAACAAAATGCGGATTTTTATATGGAAATTGCAGAAAATGCCCGTGAGGTCGGGGATTTTCGCAAGGCTCTGCGCTATTGCGCGGATGCTATATCGCGCGATCCGTCGGCTTACAATCTGTTATCCCTTGCAATGCTGTATCAGGATATAAACCGTCATGACTATGCCATTGAGGAGTGCTTTGCTATGCTTGCGACTAACAGACTTGATGACGAGTTGTTGAGCGACCTTTATCTTATTCTTAGCAACTCTCTTGGAAAAACGGGCCACTTTATGCAGTCCTGGTACTACCTTTCGAAGAGAGCTGATTTTGACGAGGAGATTGAGGAAGAAGAGGATGTAAAGGATATCTTCGAGAATATCTACGCGCGTATTGAAGAAAACGCTAAGGGCGCAAAGCTCGGGTTTTCTGATGAAATACGGGATAAGCAGTATGCCAAATGCTACCGCGAGGCGTCAAGCAGCTTTTTTCAGGGAGATTATGACCGCTCTCTCGAATACGCCGCGCTTGTCAAGCCCGAGGCATCCTGCTATAAGGATACGCTTATGCTGATGTCCAAGTGCTATGTGTACAAGTCCGACATAGACAGCGCGCACAGCGCATGGCTTGCGGCGCTCAAAATCAATCCCAACGAGGGCGGCGCGATTAATGGTCTTGCCGTATTCGGTATAGACGACAAATATACAAGAACGCTTATCAACACCTTTGAATCCTCTCGCGAGGAGGACATATGCTACGCAATAAGCGCGGCATGTCTAAAAAACATGTACGAGAGAGCAGATACTCTTGCTGACATTCTCCTTGAGAAGGATTACTACAATCCTAAATACCACTTTATCAAGGGAGCGGTAAGATTCAACATGGGCGACAAGGCGGGCGCGGAGCGTATATACAAGGATATTCTTTCGCTGTATTACGGCAAGTATCCCGTGGAATATATGCTGCACGCATTCAAAAGACACAGAAATATCAGCGTAATGTTCGAGCATATTCCGCTTGAAATAGCGCACAGGGTGGTAGCTAGTATCCGCAAGGAAATCAAAGCGTACAGCTTCAAAGGCGCTTTTATGTCGTCGAGCGCATTCAGACAGGGCGTAGCGTATGTTCTTGAAAAAAACCTTGACGCGGCGCTCTCGGGCGAACTGCTGAGGGAGATGGATTTGTGGAGCAACTCAGCGGTAATCGGACAGCTTCGCACGATATTGCTCAAGCCGAATGTGCATTTTGAGATAAGACGCCGTATACTTGTAATACTACTTCATAATCTCAGACGAGGAAAGGTGCGGATAGTCAACGAAAATATTCTTACCAGTCTTTCGCTCAAGACACCGCCGAGCTACGATGACTATCCAAAACAGCTGAGCACCGCTTACTGCAATTCGTTTGCCTTTTTGGCTACTGTTGGTGTGCCTTTTGAGCGCGCGATATCAAAGCTGGTGGAGCGGATATATCTTGCGGGGACAGAATTTGTGTCAGTTGCCGTACTTGCGGCGGCGATAAGCTATATTTGTGTCGAAGACCAAAATGTTTTTAGTATAGAAAATATTGCCGGGATATTTGACACCTCGGCGACGGATACAGAAAAAGCCATAAAAGCAATTCAGGAGGAACCAGATGATAAAGCTTAATCAAATAAAGCAAAATCCGGAGATAATATCCTTAATCAACTCGTCCTGTGAGAGCCTTAGAATGATGAGCTATACAGAGCACGGTCTGCGCCATGCAAGCTATGTTTCGATGATGACAGGCAACATACTTGAGAAACTCGGCTACGAAAAAAACATTGTAGAGCTCGGCAAAATAGCCGGATACATCCACGATGTCGGCAATAATATCAACCGTCATCACCACGGTGTGACCGGAGCGATGATTGTATATCCTATTCTCAAGGATATGAATATGCCCTTTGACGATATCAATATCATTACGGCAAGCATAGGCAATCACGAGGAAGAAATAGGCATCCCGATTAATGTTGTATCCGCGGCACTCATTATCGCGGACAAAAGCGATGCACACCGCACAAGGGTGAGAAGGGGAGATTACGACCCGAAGGATATACACGACCGGGTCAACTACGCTATCAACCGCAACGAAATTTTAGTGGACAAGGATGCAAAAATAATTGCCTTTAAGCTCTGGATGGAGGAGACCGCATCGGTAATGGATTACTTCAGCATATACCTAAGCCGCATGCAGATGTGCGAGAATGCCGCCGAACTTCTTGGCTGTAAATATAATCTGTATATCAACGATGTCCTAA
>CAYTUT010000134.1:0-4895 GCA_964441295.1 uncultured Christensenellaceae bacterium
ACTCTTCATAATTATCAAGCATTTCAAATAGATCCGCTTCGTTCACATCCTAATTTTCGATAGCCTGCTTGAGAAAGGCGTTGGTGGTCATAAATGCGGCCAGCAGATTCTCAATATCCGAGCGCTCCTCCTTGATTCTTTTCGAAAGCGCATCATTGCTTGTCCTTATTGACTCAAGCCTGTTATAGTTTTGCGTCAATGCTTCTGCTATGTCCTTATTGATAAAGTCACCCACTCTCTGCACATTGGCGTCATAATTATCCAGCGTGCGCTGCAGCTCTTTGATATTGTAGCTCTTTCTCTTTTCCTCAAGTATTTCATCCAGCTTGCCAATCTGCTGTTCTGCCCTGTTTTCCAGCTCGTTGACCGCGCTGACACGCTCTGCCACCTTGTCAATGGAAGAAGCCAGCCTCGCGACATCGCTGGAATATTTTTCTGTCATTTTGATAAACTGCTCAATACGCGAAGAAAGGTCGGCAGCGCGTGCCGCCTGACTGGAAAGGTTAAGATAAATTTTTTCTAAATTGCCCTTAATATCGCCCTCAAAGGCATTATTGAGCCTGCCGATATCCTCCTTCATCGAGTCATAAGTCTCCACAAAATCATGCAGGTTAGACTGAACCGGAACCAACAATTCCCTATATCCTCTAAAAGTGTCCACAAGGACTTTGATATCGCTGTTATCCATTTTTGTTCTCCTTTATGCTCCTGAATTTGTTTTGTATTTGCTTGCTGCGCTCTTTCAATTCTCTCATATCTCTCTGCATCGTGCTGATTATCAGCCCCAGCGCCGTCTTGTTGCCTGCCACCTCGGGAAGATAGCGCACAATATCGGCATTCAGTCCTCCTCCCTCTCCTGCGGCGCAAGCGTCTACAAGGCTGATCAGTATTTCATCTCCCGAAAGAGAAAATTGCCGCTTTGCCTCGTCCAACATGTTTTTTTCCCAATATGCAATACCCGCTTCGCGGTAGTTGCCGTATCTGATATAGCGTTGGAACACATCGATTTTGACAAGCTCTGCATTTCTTTCTTTGTCGTCCGAGATTTTGTTGGCGGCAAAACGCGCGTTGTCGTACTGCTCAAGATTAATGAATTGCCTAATACGCTCGAGCAGCTCGTCCTGGTCCTCCTCAATGCTTTTTACAGCGTTGCCAAAGCTTTCAACAGCCGATGCAAGCGGCATTTTGTCGAACAGCTCCTCAAACAAAGCGCTAAACAGTGCGATGGGCCTTTCCTCGACAACATACAGATGCGTTTTTGCGCGGGATACTCCTACATAAAAAAGATTGAAATAGTAGCGGTACGCCGAATTTTCATCCGCATTCTTGCGGTTGATCATAGTGCGCTCCAGGTCTTGCCATTTATCATAGTTGTTCGAGAGCACATTGAGCATTATCACCACATCCCTTTCCAATCCTTTAATCTCGGATATGGTAAGTATCTCCTGTTTTTTGAGAAGCTTTCTCAAGCTTTCTTTTTCTTTCTGAGTGGCTACAATAACCGTAAAATTATGGTAGCTTTTTTGCGCAACCATATCAACAAAGCGCTTATCCGCAACAAAAACCGCCGCCGTAGGCGTCGTACTGTCCACGCTCTCACCCTTAAGCACAAAGCTATGCGTGCCGAAGCGATTGACATTAATCTCGCCCAGACGCTCTACTATGTCTGTAATCTTTTTTGTGTTTCGATAGTTATTCTTTAGCTCGGCAACAGATATTATATCCTTCTCGAACAGCAGCCTTTTAAGATACGCAAAGCTGAAGTATGAGGGGTTGATCATCTGCAACGCGTCGCCAACTGCAAAAATCTTAAGTGCAATACTCTTCATGAGTACTAAGCTGACCTCGGTCATATCCTGAACTTCATCGATAATTGCTAGCGAATACCCGCTTATTTTTGTGCCTGCTTGAAGCAGCGCGCGGCTCATTTGGTTATTATCCGTCATGCCCGAGCTTTGGATATGCTTCGCATAATCCTGCGCGATTGAATGCAATATCTCGCAATCTCTATGTGAGAAGCTGTCGCGGCGCAGTTCTTTGTACCTTTCTGCAGAAAGCATAGGTTGAGGGTCAGCAGGGTCGTAGCAGCCAAAAATCATCCCGTATATTTCCTTGTAGATTACTTCAAGCGACAAGCGTCTGAGTCTGTCAAGCTTTGCTTTGAGCTGATGATTCTTGATGTTTTGAGCATAGGTCTTGACAAAATAGCTCTCATCGGCGACAGCATGGTTCTCGGACACATATTTTGCGTGCAAATCCTCGATAAGGTAGTAGTCAACCTGCTTTTCGAGGTAATCGGCTACCCGGCTGACCCTTGCGGCAATATGCTCCTTCTCCTCTTCGACAAGATAAATCCCGAGCTTGTTTTCCACGGCTTTCTTGTAGTTGCTGTCTGCAAAATAGAGTCTGCCTGTGCTGTATTGCTCGCAATAAGCGCGCAAATTGCGTTTTAATATGTCCACTTTGGATTTTACATCCAGCAAAAGTCCTCGGGAAAAGGTGGAATATAGCACTTTGCCCGAATAGCCTCTGCACGCGGCAAAAACAATTTTGCTGATGCAAATATTAGTTTTGCCACTGCCTGCAACACCTTGCGCCAGCACATTTTGGTCTTCTATCTGCACTATTTTGCGTTGTTCGGCGTTGAGTAAGGGAAAATTAACATGGTCATCGTTATAGATACAAAACAGCTTTTTTAAGTCGCCCGTCAAAATATCATCCGCAGAACTATTCACGCTAATTTGGAATTTTTTATTGGTCGCTACAAATGCGTTCAACCTTTGGTCGTTGCGGCGTGTTTCGCCTTCGCTATCAAAATACTTATAAAATACAATATCATTGTCACCAATGCCCGTCTTAGAATCAAGCTGTGAGTCAAGGCAAAAGAACAAGTTGTGCCCTGCGGCGGTACTGACTGTGTAACATGCGCGGGGACGCAACTTCTCCCCAATACGCGCGATGTTTTTGATGTTTTGCAGGTTGACAATGAGAGTCTCGGCAACCTTGGACAAGAAAAAATCCACGCCCGCGATTCGGCGGGTTTCTTTGATGAATGCTTCGGTCTTATACAATGCGCACTCGCTGGATAATACCGTTATTTCCGTATCAACAGTAAACTGCATTAATGTTTCTCCAATATGCTAATGTTAACATATTTTCCCTCAAAAAGATATGTAATTGTCCTTAGGCACTGTTAAGCTTTTGTGAAAGGCATTAATATTTGCCTGATATGACAGCTCTTGGGGAGACGCGCTCAGTTCTCCCTTATCGCAAGCGCTTCGATAAAGGCTGTCGGCCCGTTGTCAATAATGCTTTGCAATCCCAAAGCAAATGCGCTGATACGCGCGTCGCTGACCTGCATCAACTGATAATCGTATATCCTAATCTCTCCGTTATTCTTTGCCTCTTTTTGCGCCTTGCTCCTCAAAACTCTCACTACCTCATTACTTTTTTTGATGAGCTCCGCAGACACTCTCTCCTCCAGCGCCTTTCTGGCTTTTTCCTTGTTTTTCAGCTGTGACCTCTCGTCCTGACAGGTGACGGTTATACCGGTAGGCAGGTGAGTAAGGCGCACCGCGGTCTCTACCTTGTTGACATTCTGTCCCCCGGCGCCGCCCGCGTGGAAGATATCAACCCTTATGTCCTTATCCATTATCTCCTGCGGCGCTCGCTGTGTCAAGGGCGTTACCGTAACAGTACACTCCACCGTCGCGCCGCTACCGCCGAACCCGATTGCCTTGTGAATACCGTTTTCGTACTTCAGCCTGTTATACGCTCCCGCAACAACCAGCGCTGACGGTACCTTGCCGCCGTTATTAATATAATCAATATCAGACGCTATATCATAGCCGTTTTGGCGGGCAAACCCTATATACATTTTCATAAGCTCTGCGGCAAAGGAGGCTCCGCCCCTTCCGTTAAGCAGCCTGATTTCTATAACTGCGCTCTTGCCGAAGGACTGCTGACGATTCAGCAAGAGATTCTTAAGATTATCCGCCGCCGATGCTTTTTCCGTCTCTGTCGCCGCAAGGGATAACTCGTTAATCAACAAAACAACAGGCTCCAACTCGCCATATTCACGGATAAGGCGGCTCAGCAAGCGGGTGTCGGCGCTTATTTCGGGCGAAGAAATAAGCGTTGACAGCTCGTCAAAGCGCTCTTTGTATCTACGCGTATCCTTCAACAATCTCTCCACCGTATTAAGCATTGATTCCACCTATAATAGCAGTATAGCGCAAATCACATCGGCTATCAAAAAATGCCGCAACTGTCCGCGTTGCATAAGCAAATCTCCCGCCTCTTGTGTTTGGATTTTATCTAGTTTTGATTACTCAGGCTGCAAAAGCTCCAAAGCTATCTCCATCATACCGGTAAAGCTTGTCTGTCTTTCTTTGGCGTCCAATGCCTCCCCTGTAAACGGGCAATCGGATATAGTACAAATGCACAGCGCCTTTTTGCCATGGCGCGCCGCATTCATATAGAGCGCCGCCGCCTCCATCTCTACCGCCAACACGCCCATTTTTTGCCAGGCGATAAGGCTTTTTGCGTCATCATAAAAGGTATCAGAGGTAAATATATTGCCCATTTTTGGCTCAACACCTAGTTCTCTCGCCTTTCTTACTGCCTTTTCCACAAGCTCATACGAGGCGGTAGGCGCATAACTTCCCGGCAAATTATATTGATTGGCATAGTTGGAGTTAGTAGAAGCGGACAGCGCTATAACTATATCGCGGAGCTTTAAGTCAGCGCTTATCGCGCCTGCCGAGCCTATTCTTATTATGGTGTCCACATCATAAAAGTTAAAGAGCTCATAGCTGTAAATACCGATTGAGGGCACCCCCATTCCGGACGCCATCACCGATACCCTGTTTCCTTTGTAGTGCCCTGTATAACCC
>CAYTUT010000135.1:0-4829 GCA_964441295.1 uncultured Christensenellaceae bacterium
GTTATAGAAGAAATATATCTCTTCAATCTCCGCGCCCCTAGCAGCGCGAAAGGCAGACGCTATATCCTCTTCGCCGAGAGCGCCGAATTTGAAGCCGTTGTATACTAAAGCTTTGTGTTCGGACCTCGTTATTATTATTCCTTCCTTAATGCTTTCGCTTGGACAATACGCTCCAAAAACCGTGCGCATTACCTCAATTACATGCTCCTTGCCCTCAAGAAGCAGAATTCGCATATAATCTTTTTTGGAAATGGTTTTTTCGGAGCTGACATTAACTGTCTTTGTGATGCAGAAGAATAGCAGGCACGAAACGCAAAGCACTGCAAAACCTATATAGTAACTTTTCGTTATGTAGCTGGCAATTAAAAAGACCATTACGGTGACCGCTAATATTAGCAGCGCTTTGTCAAGATAACTTTTCATTCTGTAATTATTGACGGGATAAGACAATTTAATAATTATTGGTATTGAAATTTCTCGCTATTTTAGTTATAATAATTATATGGACCTTATTGGTATTTTGGGAGGCGCGTTCAACCCTCCGCATAAAGAGCACATACGGATTTGCAATGAGCTGACAGCTGAATTCCGCCTGAAACAAGTGTATCTTGTGCCCACAAAAGACGCTCCTCACAAAGAGGTAGGTACGCCCTTTGATATCCGTTGCCGAATGATTGAAGCGGCTATATCGTCCTATCCGCATTTGGGTCTTGACAAGATAGAGCAAAGCATGGAAGGGACCACTTACTCAGTAAGGGTGCTTAAAGAGCTTAAGGAGAAGTACGGGAATATCGCTTTCATAATCGGGGGCGACAGCATGCAAAACTTTTCATCCTGGGAGCAGCCAGACAGCATTATTAAGATTTGCCCTCTTATTGTTGTTCCAAGAGGGGATATCTGTGCTAATCTCACTCAGGCAGTTCGGCGTTACAAGGATAAAGGCGCGGAAATATTAGTGTCAAAAACGATAGGAAGGGAGATATCCTCTTCGCTGATACGGGCGCATGTTGAGCTGGGACTGGACACTGAAGAGTATCTTGACGGCAAGTGCCGCGAGATTATTGACCGCAACGGGCTTTACCGCGAGTATTCGGGCGTGATAGCTGAGCTCAAGGCGAATGTATCGCCCGCGCGCTACAGGCACACAGTGGATACGATAATTACAGCCTTTGAGTTGAACGATACTTGGGGCATACCTTATGAAAAGGTATTCGTTGCCGCTTTGCTTCACGACTGCATGAAGGACAGCGAAGTCATACACGATGAAGTGCCCAAGGACACCTACGGCACGCTGGTGATGCATGCTTTTAACGGAGCTATTGAAGCCAGTAAGAAATATAATGTCACAGACAGCGATGTGCTCAACGCAATCCGCTATCATACGACATGCAGACCGGGAATGAGCCGTCTTGAAAAGCTTATATATCTTGCAGACATGATTGAGCCGGGTAGGGTATACCCCGAGGCAGAGCATATCCGCAAGACAGCTTATGCAGACACCGAGCAAGGCTTTTTAAGCGCTTTTCACAGCGCTTACAAGCATATAACCAACACCATGAAGAACATATATCCACTTACTACTGAGAGTTACAACTATTATTTCAAAGGAGAGAACACATGACTTCAAAAGAACTTGCAATCAGCATTTGCACCAAGCTTGAACAAAGCGGGATAACTAACATTCTTATCGTTGATGTCACCCACAAGACTGCTATAGCGGATTACTTTGTGGTAGGGACTGCGAAGAATGTTACAATGTGCAAGGCGGCCGCAGAGGATCTGACGGACAAGCTTGAGGCAGAGGGTATCTACGCCGACCGTAAAGACGGCGAGAAAGACGGAAGATGGATTGTCCTTGACTATGACAGTGTGATAGTGCATGTTTTCCACACAGAAATGCGTGATTTTTATAATTTTGAGAAGCTTTGGGCGGATCCTATGGACGCTAATATTACCAAGATAGGATAATGGCCGAATAATTGAGGCTATCAGCGCAATACTATAGCTATGATTGCGCTGATAGCTGAAGTGAATATTGAATACGCAGTGGAAAGTTATTGCATAGAAAATTATGCGGTAAAAGCTGCTGCGGTAATGGATTACGAGGACAAAATAGTTGTTGCGGTACTCACAAAACCCATCTTTACACGGAGCGAGCGGCAAGGTCTTTTTCGTGCTCTTTCCGACGATTTAGGCAGGAGATTCGGCAAGAAGGCAATAGTGACTTCGGACTTGGAAGTGTATTCAAAAATAATAATGTATAATAAGGGCAGAGATATCGACCCTGCCGATGTTGTCAATATAGCGGAGAGGAGAGCCATGTGAACATAATCAGCATTATCGAAAAGAAAAAAAACAACATAGAACTTTCACCCCGAGAGGTGGAGTTTTTTGTTAAGGGCGTAACTGACGGGGCTGTGTCTGATATGCAGGCGGCAGCCTTTTTGATGGCTGTGTGCATTAACGGGATGAGCGACGAAGAATGCTTTGCTCTCACTGATTCGATGGTAAAAAGCGGCGACATAGTGTCGCTTAAGGGGATAGCGGGCAATACGGTTGACAAGCACAGCTCGGGCGGCGTGGGCGACAGCACAACTTTTGTTGTTATGCCGGCGCTTGCGGCGCTAGGATACCCCTCAGCTAAGATGAGCGGCAGAGGACTAGGTCATACCGGCGGGACGATTGATAAGCTGGAAGCGATTAAGGGCATGCGTGTAGAACTGGACAGCGAGGAGTTTGTCGCGCAGGTTAACGACATAGGGCTTGCAGTAATAAGCCAAAGTAAGAATATTTGTCCGGCTGACAAGCGGCTCTACGCGATACGCGATGTCACAGCCACGGTGGACAGTATACCTCTGATTGCCGCAAGTATAATGAGCAAGAAGCTTGCAGGAGGCGCAAAGAACATAGTACTTGATGTCAAGTGCGGCAACGGCGCCTTTATGAAGGATATTGAAAGCGCCCGTTTGCTCGCGGAGAAAATGATAGCGATAGCAAAAAGCGCGGGTAGAACCGCCGTTGCAGTGCTTACTAGAATGGATGAGCCGCTTGACAGCTACATAGGCAATAGTCTGGAGATTATCGGGGCCTTAAAGGTGCTCAAAGGTGGAAAAAACCGTTTGTACGAGGTGTCAAAACACTTGGCAGTATATCTTCTTGAAGCTATGGGCGAGAATCCAAAGACAGCGGCGCAGTTATTCGATGAAGTGATTGATAGCCGCGCCGCGCTTTCGGTCTTTACTGAGATGATAAAAAGACAGGGGGGAGATGTATCTATGCTCGAAGAAAATATACTGCTCACCTCTAAGAACAAAGCAGCCGTACTCTCTACTAGGTCAGGTTATATATCCTCAACGGACTGCGAGGGTATCGGGCGCTTTTGCGCATCGCTCGGCGCCGGAAGGACGCAGGTCGGCGACAGCATTGAACATGATACGGGCTTGATACTTCATGTCAAAATCGGAGATTATGTCGATGCCGAGAAGCCTATTGCCACAGTATTTTATAACAAGGACTCATTGTCGGCGCTTTTGACAGGCTTTGAGAGGCTGATCGGGTATTCGGATACGCCGATCGAGCCGCAACCTGATATCATCGGCGTTATCAGATAACTTTGAGAAGAGCATATGCGGGGAAAATTAAATAGTCAAAGGCAGTGCCTTGATAAATAATAAAAGGTCTCGAATTATCCGAGACCTTTTGCATACTGCTTACTTTGCATACTACATACTTTACTAATTACTTAACTTTACTAACTGCTTAAGTTTACGAACAAATATCAGCCCTGTATCATCTTGTATATTGCGGTAATCTCTTCGCTGTCCATAATCCTTGGCACAGGGTAGAGCGGATTAGCTTCTTTAAGCGCTCTTTTTACCATTGTCGGGATATCCTCATCCTTGATTTTCCATTTTCCTTCAATCTTGGTGGGTATTTGCATGTATGCGTTGAGGTCTTTAACTGCTTGTATAAACTTCTTGGCTTTTACCTCTTCGCTGTCTTGCGGCGCGGCTATACTGATATGATCTGCAAGCTCGGCAAGCTTCTTGTACGCTGCCGGTCCGAATGCTTCGAGAATATAGGGCAAAATTACCGCATTGGCAAGTCCGTGCGGGACTCCGTAAAAGCCGCCCAGCGTATGCGCGACTGCGTGTACATAGCCGACATAAGCGCGGGTGAAGGACATACCGGCAAGGAAGGACGCGTATTGCATCTGCTCTCTTGCCTCTATATCCGAGCCGTTGTCATATGCTTTCTTGAGGTACTTGAATATCAGCTTGGTAGCTTCAATTGCCTGCGCCTTTGTTGCCGCGGTATTGCTTCTGCCTATGTACGCCTCGACTGCGTGCGTTAAAGCGTCTACTCCGGTAGTTGAGGTTATATGCGGAGGCAGTTTGAGCGTCAGTTCGGGGTCAAATACTGCGTAATGCGGTATGAGCGAAGGGTCGTTGATGGCGTATTTCTCGTGCGTCAGACTGTTGCTGATTACCGCGGCAAGCGTTGCCTCGCTGCCCGTGCCCGATGTTGTGGGAATAGCAAAAAGCGAAGGGATTCTCTTCAATACCTTGAGTACGCCTTTCATCTTGGGTATGGGCTTGTTGGGTCTTGCAACTCGCGCGCCTACGCCCTTAGCGCAGTCAATTGGCGAGCCTCCGCCGAACGCAACTATACAGTCGCATTTGCAGTCATTATAAAGCTTCAGCGCCTCTTCGATGTTGTCGATTGTCGGATTAGGCACGGTCTTGTCATAGACTACAGACTGGAGTCCTTCTTTCTTCAATCCGTCGATTAAGGGCTGGACTAATCCTAGCTGCATAAGTACAGAAACG
>CAYTUT010000136.1:0-4794 GCA_964441295.1 uncultured Christensenellaceae bacterium
GAGAATAGAACAAACGAGATATTATCCTCAGCATGGGTGTTATTCCCTACAAAAGGCTACTCCGCGACCAAGATAACGGATATCGCAAGGGCGGTAGGTATGAGCGTCGGTCTTTTGTTCCATTACTTTGAGTCCAAGGAAGAGCTGTATTCAGAGCTTATAATGCAAGGCGTCGAATTCGTCAAGGAGAAGACCTCCAACCTGGTCAAGGAGCCCTTAGGATACTTTGAATGCGCGGTAGAGATGATTCTCGACCTGTTCAAGTGCGATATTAAGGCCGCCCAAATGTACAAGTTGATTAGAAACGCAACAAAAATAACTGCCTTGTCCGGCGAAATTAAAGGCAAAATACAGTCGGTGTTTGCGGATTTTTTCCAGCTGAACGAACAGAAAATTATCGTTGGTCAGGGGCAAGGCACAATCAAGGGCGGCGATTCAAAAGCACTGACAATGACTTTGTTGTCATGCATTGACGGAATAGCCGAATCGTATCTTATTAATCCGCAAATGCCCATGCCTAAGCCCGAATGGATTGTAGACATAATTAAGGCGCACTGATTATTTTATCCGAAGTTGTGCTTGCAAAATTTCAGCCGCATTTATGCCTTTTACCTCAAACACAAAGTTATATTTATCGTTTGGCATCCCTCAACAACTCTATTTGTAAAAACATTTTGTATAGTTTTACTATTACTGCCTCTATCCTATCCGCCTTTTTGACTTTAGAGCATCACAAAAGCTCCCCTTCGCAAAAACTTTATACAACAGTCTACACAGCGTCAACATCGCATTATCTGGCTCTGCCCTCTACGCCGTTTTGACTTTTCAACAACCCGAAATTCTCTTCGCAAAACCCTAGCCAATACTTTGCCCGCCGTTATTAAAAGACCACATCCTCTCAAAAGTACCCATTGACATTTTTTTGCTTTGCGGCTATAATATTATTGAATACAAATTCAACGAAATAATATTCAAATTGTTTTTACTTGCCGTAGCGCATATAAGGAGTGTCATATGAAAGTTCTAAAAGAGTTCGACAATAAACTTCTAAATAATGAAGACAAATTTCAAGACCCTTTTTTCAAAAGATTCAAGCTTGCAAAAAGAAAGGTCAAACTGGGAGATGTAATGGAAAAGGAATACTTTTTCCCCACTTTATACGGTGATGTTACTTGCGCTCAAGCGATATACTTATGCAGTTACCAAAAGGCGCTCGAATTGATGCCTCACGAGAAGATAAAGCCTGTAAGTATGCCGGGCGGAAGGGCTGTGCTTGCCATTTCCTGCTATGAATATAAGAATGTGCTGGGCATACCGCCCTACAACGAAATTGCCTTTACCATTGCAGTTGAGGTAGACAAGGAAAAGAGCCCTATGCTGCTGCCTTTGCTGAAGAATACCAACAGCGGCTTTTATGTATTTTCCATGCCTGTAACCTCCCGTGAAAATTGTTTGCGGGGCAATTATATCTGGGGACTGCCCAAGGTGACACAGCCGATTGACATTTATTATGAGGGCAACGAATGCGTCATAAAGTGTTACGAGGAAGACGGTAAAGAATACTTCTCATTAAGAGTGCCGATGGGTGGCAAACCGAAAGAATTCGACACAACCACCTATTTGTTTCCTAAGCTTAACGAAAAGGTCTTAAAGGCGGAGACAAATTTTAAGGCAGTCATGAATGTCAATATGTTTATAAAGACCTTGATTTCAAAAAAAGCCAAACCAAGAGTGCCCTATTTGACGCTTTCCGATACCAAAAGCGGTCTTGCGCTCAAAGAGCTGGACATTTCCCCCCTTCCGTTGCAGTTCAGATTCGGCAAAAATGCCCTGTCCTGCTTTGATTATTACGACGAAAATTTTAAATTATAATAAGGAGAGCAATATGAAAATAGTTATTATTGGCGCCGGCGGGGCAATCGGCAGTTGCTTGGCGGGCTGGCTGTCAGAGGTTAATCGTGACACATTTTTGCTTGATAAGCCCTCGGTATCAGAGGCATTGAGGAGTAAAGGCATAACGCATTATAAGGAGCATGAGGACAAAAAGCACATTAAGGTCAATGTTATAGATAAACTAAGCGATGTTGCCAATCCGGACCTCATTGTTATCGTGGTGAAGAATTACAGCTTGGACTCGGTTGCAGAAATGATTAAGAAAGAGGTTAACGGCGACCCACTTATACTTGCGCTTCAAAACGGCGTTGAAAATCAGCGGATACTGCCGAAGTATTTTAACAAAGTTATATATGGCATCATTGAGTTCAACGCATGGCTTGACGAAATCGGAGTAGTCGGCTACCAAAACAGAGGGCCATTCGTAATAGGTACGCCCGACAATTCGCTGCAGCAAGAAATGCTTGCCGTTGCAGACGTTTTTAATGGAAGCGTCGAAACAATCATAACGGATAGAATATTGGATGCCGCATATTGCAAGATGGTGATTAATCTTACCAATTCATTTACTACCCTTGTCGGAATGGGCTACAGAGAGATTAGCAACCTCCATGCTTTCAAACAAATATTGACTAATTCCATGTACGAGGGTGTCAAAATACTCAAAAAAATGGGAAGAAAGGAATTCAAAGCGCATAATATGCCTACCTGGCTCTCCATAACCGCCGGAGCCAAGCTGCCCAATTTTATTACTGACGGAATGTTCAAAAAAAATATCAAAAAAATGGTGTTAAGCAGTATGGCGCAGGACATTATACAGCGCAAAGCGGGAGCTAGCGAGCTGGATTCACTAATTGGTGAGTTCGTAGCCTTAGCGGATAAGCATAATGTCATAATTCCGTACAATCGTACAGTATACAGACTGTGCAAGGACAGATTTTATCGTGAGCAATTCTTGCCAATGACCGAAGAAGAGGTTCTCGCGGAGATTGAGAAAGTGTTGTAACAAGCTATATGCGATCATATCAAATAAGGGGACATGCAAAGCGCATGTCCCCTATTTTGTACAAAAAACTCCCATTAATGCTTAGATATCAGTCTAAGATATTTGTTAGTAATAATGCGCCGAGCTCTTCTTTCGCTGCAGCGCCCATTCGAGCGCGCTGTGTCGCAGCTAAGTTAGCACACAATGCCGCCATCCAATCAGCCCTCAGGCGCGGCTTGAATCTTGCTCTCGAAAGCGCTCCATCCTTCAGCAGTCTTATATGTGTCAACCAGCCCGGAAGGTACATATATCACAAAGTCACCCGACATACTCCCGATGCTCGTGCTGTCAATCGTAGGCGGTGTGGCTTTCGAGATATGATAGTAGGTATTTGCGGGAGAATTGCTCACAGCCCTGTAAAATGCATCAGCGGCAATAAATGTAACACTTTCCGGGATAAATATGTCTATTCGACTGTACTGCAGGTTGCCGAATCCGTAGAACGCCCTGTATCCGATCGTTGTCACTGACGAGGGTATATTTAGTGTGGTATATTTGTTGCAATAGTAAAATGCGCCCTCGCCAATAGTGGTAACCGTAGACGGCAGATTGATTTGCGTCAAATCAAAACAGGCGCCGAAAGCATAATTACCGATCCCTGTGATTCCCGATGGAAGTGCTATTTCTGTCAATCTGCGCAAGCCATAGAAAGCGTATTCGGGTATGGCAGTTATACCTATTCCATCCGCCAGAGTCAAGGTTAATACCTTATCGCAATCCTTGAAAGCAGAACCTCCGAGATTGGTTATCGAAGCCGGCAATTCTATTGATGTCAGCTCAGTACAGTTTTGGAATGCGGTGCCTCCAATAATCCTTAGCTGCGACGGGAACACAAACTCTGTGAATCTGCAATTATTGAATGCATTGCTTTTTATTTCTATCAGCGCGGACTCTTCACCGAATTCTACAGATGTAAGACTGGTCAAGCCGGAGAAAGCGCTTAAACCGATGGTCTGCAGCGAGCTGGGGAATACTATCGATCCGATTACGGTATTAACAAAGGCTAAGTCATCTATACTGTAAAGTTCGCTATCCTCCTCAAATACAACGGATTCGAGCGAAATACAGCCATTGAACGACATATATCCGATTAATTGTATGCTCTTTGGAATAGTTATCGATTCAAGAGCTTCACACATATAGAAAGCATACTGCGGTATCTCGGTGATAGCTATTCCTTCCTCAAATTGTATTGAGACAAGGCTCATGCAGTCTCGAAATGCGCTTCCCTCGATATTGGTCAAGCTTGCTGGAAGCGTAATCGTTGTGATAGCCGTACCACTAAAGCCTAAACCGCCTAATGTGGCTAACGAGGACGATTCTTCAAATGTCACAGCCGATAGGCTTCTGCAATTGTAGAAAACGCCGGCACCAATGGTCGTAACAGTGTTAGGTACTACTATCGATTCTATTTGACTGCCATAGAAGCAGCTATTCTGCAATACAAGCAACCCACTAGGGAGAACAACGCTGACAAGATACTCGTTGAGCCTGAAAGCATATGTTCCTATTTCGGTAACCGTATCGGGTATAGAATATATTTCGTCTCTTTTGCCGTCGGGATATAAGATAAGCAGCGATTGGTCAAAATTAAACAACACTCCGTCCAGGGCGCTGTAATTCTGATTGCCGGCCTCTACGGTAATTGAGGTCAAGGTTTCTTGAGTACTCACAAAATTGCCGGCTAAAGATGTTACGCTTGCTGGTATGTTTATTGTGATTAGCCCGCTGGAAGAGAAGGCTTGGTCGCCAATTGTCGTCACTCCTTCAGGCAAAGATATGGTTTGCAGAGCTCTGTTGTATCCAAACGCACCGCTCATTATTTCTTTAAGCGTTGATGGCAAGCTGACATCTGT